>NZ_JBFULH010000170.1:0-8265 GCF_056400445.1 Pseudomonas sp. P5_B2
GCCTTCGCGAGCAAGCCCGCTCCCACATTTGATTTGTGACTGCCGTTGAATCTCATAAAAAATCCAATTGACACTCAATCATATGATGATTAGCGTAGACCTCCATCGCGAACGGCTTTTTGCCGGCCCTGCATCGAGGTTTTCATGTCCAGCAGTTTTCATGCGTCGACCGTTGATTGGCTGGGTTGCTGGATTGCCGCTGGCCAGGTGAAGCCCGGCGACACGCTCAAGGTCGAAGCTGATCTGGGCGAGCAGCTCGGTGTCAGTCGCACGGTCATCCGCGAAGCCATCAAAACCCTGGTCGCCAAAGGCATGCTCGAAGTCGGGCCGAAAGTCGGCACGCGGGTGTTGCCGGTGCGCCGCTGGAACCTCTTCGATCCACAAGTCGTCGGTTGGCTGTCACGCAGCGGATTGCCGGAAAACTTCGTCGACGATTTGCTCGACCTGCGCCGTACCATCGAACCCATGGCCGTGCGCTGGGCCTGTGAACGGGCCACGGTCGAGCAAGTGCAGGCCGTGCTTCTGGCCTACAACGCGCTGGAGCGGGCAGTTGAAAGCGGTGTCGATTACAACCGCGCGGACCAGATATTCCACGAGTGCATCCTCGCCGCCAGCCACAATCAGTTCATTGAGCAAATGGTCCCAGCCTTGGGCGCGTTGCTCGCGGTGTCGTTCGAAGTCTCAGCTGCCGACCCCGACGAACTGCGCCGCACATTGCCTATTCACAAAGACATGGCCGATGCCATCGCCGCCCGTGACGCCGCGCGCGGGGTGTGGGCCTGCATGACTCTGATCGATAACGCAGACCTGGCGATCAAACGCTTCTACCCGCAAGTCATGGCCGACAAAAAAGCCGGCTGACCCACAATTCCCTTGTAGGAGCCGAGCTTGCTCGCGATGACTGAATCAAATTCAACATAGATGCCACCTGATCCACCGCTATCGCGAGCAGGCTCGCTCCCACATAAAAAGAAGAACAAGGCAGGAGGTTTCATGACGTTGAATGCGTTGACCCAGCACCGTGCGCGGCTTGGCGAAGGCCCTTTCTGGGACGTGCCGACGCAGGCGCTGTACTGGGTCGATATCGCCGGCAAACAAGCGCTTCGGCTGATCGGCGCCAACGTACAGATCTGGGAAATGCCGGAACATATCTCCGCGTTCATCCCCTGCGAAAGTGGTGATGCGCTGGTCGCGTTGAGCAGTGGCGTCTATCGACTGGACCTCGACTCACCGGGCCTTGAGCCGCGCCTGACCTTGCTCTGCGTGGCCGACCCGCAACCCGGCAATCGCCCCAATGAAGCCCGTTGTGATGCGCAGGGCCGGCTCTGGCTCGGCACCATGCAAAACAATATTGGCGAAAACGGCGATGACTTGCCTGTCACGCGTCGTTCCGGCGGCCTGTTTTGCATCGACCGTAATGCCCGGGTAACGCCACTGCTTCGCGGGCTGGGGATTCCCAACACATTGCTTTGGAGCGATGACGCGACGACGCTGTTGTTTGCCGACAGCCTGGACGCCACGCTGTACCGGTATTTCATCCATGCCGACGGCAGTCTGGACACCGCTTGCGTTTGGTTCGGCCCCGATAAGCGTGGCGTTCCCGACGGCTCGGCGATGGACGCCGAAGGCTATGTGTGGAACGCCCGCTGGGACGGCAGCTGTTTGCTTCGGCTGACTCCGGACGGTCATGCTGATCGAATCATCGAACTGCCTGTCAGCCGTCCCACCAGTTGCGTATTTGGCGGCGAAGACCTGAAAACCCTGTACATCACCAGCGCTGCAAGCCCGCTCGACCATCCACTGGATGGCGCAGTGTTATCGATTCGAGTGGATGTAGCCGGAAAGCCCTGCACACGTTTTGCTGGATAGGTCCCAAAATATGGGATGTAAAATTATATATTGAGATTATTTGGTGGGCGGGTTTATAGTCGGCCATCAGTTACACGCACTCACACTTAAAAAAACAAAACAGGTGAAGTGATGCAGCGATTTTCCAAACAGTCTTTTGACCGGACATCGACAGATGCCCGGTTTTTGTCGTGCCTGCAAAAAGGAGTGTTGATTCATGGCTGAATCGCTTTCCTTGCCCCCGGTGGCCGATCCGCCCAAGGGCGAGCGCCTGAAAAACAAGGTGGTGCTGCTGACCGGGGCCGCTCAGGGCATTGGTGAGGCCATCGTTGCGGCGTTTGCAAGCCAACAGGCGAAGCTGATCATCAGCGACATCCAGGCTGAAAAAGTCGAGCAAGTCGCGGCGTATTGGCGCGAACATGGTGCCGATGTGGTGGCGCTGAAGGCTGACGTATCGCGCCAGCAAGACCTGCACGCCATGGCCAGACTCGCGGTCGACCTTCATGGCCGGATCGACGTATTGGTCAACTGCGCCGGGGTCAATGTATTCCGCGACCCACTGGAAATGACCGAAGAAGACTGGCATCGCTGCTTCGCCATTGACCTCGACGGCGCTTGGTACGGTTGCAAGGCGGTATTGCCGCAAATGATCGAGCAGGGCATCGGCAGCATCATCAACATTGCTTCGACCCATTCCAGCCACATCATCCCGGGGTGCTTCCCGTACCCGGTGGCCAAGCACGGTTTGCTCGGCCTGACCCGCGCACTCGGCATCGAATACGCGCCGAAGGGCATTCGCGTCAACGCCATCGCGCCGGGCTACATCGAAACCCAATTGAACGTGGATTACTGGAACGGTTTTGCCGACCCGCACGCCGAGCGTCAGCGCGCCCTTGACTTGCATCCACCGCGTCGCATCGGGCAGCCGATTGAAGTGGCCATGACCGCCGTATTCCTGGCCAGCGATGAAGCGCCTTTCATCAATGCCTCGTGCATCACCATCGATGGTGGACGCTCAGTGATGTATCACGACTGAGCAAAGCGGCTTTCAGGCGCGGAACTTCGTCTGAAATCCAATCATCATACGATATGACTATTTGCTTCATCGTTTTTACCGGCTGCAAATAACGCTCAAAAAAAATAACAAGGAGTCAGCTTATGAATCGTCGTCGTGGGATCCGTTCCCTGTGCTGTGCCGCTTTGGCGGTCACCGCGGTTAGCCTGAGCAGTACGCTGCTGGCGGCCGAGGAAGTGAAAATCGGTTTCCTGGTCAAGCAAGCGGAAGAGCCTTGGTTCCAGACCGAATGGGCATTCGCCGAAAAGGCCGGGAAAGAGAAAGGCTTCACCCTCATCAAGATCGCCGTGCCGGATGGCGAGAAAACCCTCTCGGCCATCGACAGCCTCGCCGCCAACGGTGCCAAGGGCTTCGTGATCTGCCCGCCCGACGTGTCCCTGGGCCCGGCGATCATGGCCAAAGCCAAGCTGAACGGTTTGAAAGTGATCGCCGTCGATGACCGCTTTGTCGATGCCAGTGGCAAGTTCATGGAAGACGTTCCGTACCTCGGCATGGCCGCGTTCGAAGTGGGTCAGAAACAAGGCGCCGCCATGGCCGCCGAAGCGAAGAAACGCGGCTGGGAATGGAAAGACACCTACGCGGTGATCAACACCTTCAACGAACTCGACACCGGCAAGAAACGCACCGACGGTTCTGTCAAATCGCTGGAGGACGCCGGCATGCCGAAAGACCACATCCTGTTCTCGGCACTGAAAACCCTCGACGTACCGGGCAGCATGGACGCCACCAACTCGGCGCTGGTGAAACTGCCGGGCTCGGCGAAAAACCTGATCATCGGCGGCATGAACGACAACACCGTGCTCGGCGGCGTTCGCGCCACCGAAAGCGCGGGTTTCGCGGCGGCCAATGTCATCGGGATCGGCATCAATGGTACCGACGCCATAGGCGAACTGAAAAAAGCCAACAGCGGTTTCTTCGGCTCGATGCTGCCTAGCCCCCACATCGAGGGCTACAACACCGCCAGCATGATGTACGAGTGGGTCACCACCGGCACAGAACCGGCGAAATTCACCGCGATGGACGACGTGACGCTGATCACACGCGAGAACTTCAAGCAGGAACTGGAAAAGATCGGCCTGTGGAACTGAGGCGTGGTTGATTTCAACGGTGGCCCCGGTGACGGGGCAGCCTGACCTGTAAAGAGGTGGTTTTATGCACGCGCAAGTACAGACACACGAACACAACGTTGGCGGCAGCCTGCGCTTCAAAGGGATCGGCAAGACCTTTCCCGGGGTGAAGGCGCTGGACAACATCAGCTTCGTCGCCCATCCGGGGCAGGTTCATGCCTTGATGGGCGAGAACGGCGCCGGCAAATCCACACTGCTGAAAATCCTCGGCGGCGCTTACACGCCCAGCAGTGGCAGCCTGCAGATCGGCGAGCAAACGATGGCATTCAAGTCCACCGCCGACAGCATCGCCAGCCGCRTCGCGGTGATCCATCAAGAGTTGCACCTGGTGCCCGAAATGACCGTGGCAGAGAATCTGTTCCTCGGGCATCTGCCGGCCAGTTTCGGCCTGATCAATCGCGGCGCCTTGCGCCAACAAGCATTGGCTTGCCTCAAAGGCCTGGCCGATGAAATCGATCCGCAAGAGAAAGTCGGGCGCCTGTCCCTTGGTCAGCGGCAACTGGTGGAAATCGCCAAGGCGCTTTCCCGTGGCGCGCATGTGATTGCCTTCGACGAACCGACCAGCAGCCTGTCGGCGCGCGAGATCGACCGTCTGATGGCGATCATCGGACGCCTGCGCGATGAGGGCAAAGTGGTGCTGTACGTCTCGCATCGCATGGAAGAAGTGTTCCGCATCTGCAACGCGGTGACGGTGTTCAAGGACGGTCGTTACGTGCACACGTTCGAGGACATGAGTGAACTGACCCACGACCAATTGGTGACGTGCATGGTCGGTCGCGATATTCAGGATATCTACGATTACCGTCCTCGCAAGCGTGGCGCGGTGGCGTTGAAAGTCGATGGCCTACTCGGCCCCGGCTTGCGCGAGCCGGTGAGTTTCGAGGCGCACAAAGGCGAGATCCTGGGGTTGTTCGGACTGGTCGGTGCCGGGCGCACGGAGTTGTTCCGTCTGCTTAGCGGGCTTGAACGCAACACCGCCGGACGCCTGGAATTACGCGGCCATGAACTGAAACTGCGCTCACCTCGTGATGCGATTGCGGCCGGGATTCTGCTGTGCCCCGAGGACCGCAAGAAGGAGGGCATCATCCCGCTCGCCAGTGTCGGCGAGAACATCAACATCAGTGCACGCGGCGCCCACTCCACCTTCGGCTGCCTGTTGCGCGGTCTGTGGGAGAAGGGCAACGCCGACAAACATATCAAGTCGCTGAAAGTGAAGACGCCGAGCGCCGAGCAGAAAATCATGTACCTGTCCGGTGGCAATCAACAGAAGGCCATTCTCGGCCGCTGGCTGTCGATGCCGATGAAAGTCCTGCTGCTGGACGAACCGACCCGCGGCATCGACATCGGGGCCAAGGCCGAGATCTACCAGATCATTCATAACCTGGCCGAAAGCGGCATCGCGGTGATCGTGGTGTCCAGCGACCTGATGGAAGTGATGGGTATTTCCGACCGCATTCTGGTGCTCTGCGAAGGCGCGATGCGCGGCGAGCTGTCTCGCGCAGAGGCCAATGAATCCAACCTGCTGCAACTGGCTTTGCCGCGCCAACGCGCTGACGGCGTGGCGAACTGAGAGGTGACTATGATGACAACCCAAAACAACGTACTGCCGACCCAGCGTAAACCTCTGGACCTGCGGCGCTTTCTCGATGACTGGGTGATGCTGCTGGCGGCAGTCGGGATCTTCGTGCTCTGTACGTTGCTGATCGACAACTTCCTTTCACCACTGAACATGCGCGGCCTGGGGTTGGCGATTTCCACGACGGGGATCGCGGCGTGCACCATGTTGTATTGCCTGGCATCCGGTCACTTTGACCTGTCGGTGGGGTCGGTGATCGCCTGTGCCGGCGTGGTCGCAGCGGTAGTAATGCGCGACACCGACAGCGTGTTCCTCGGCGTGAGTGCCGCGCTGGTGATGGGGCTGATTGTCGGGCTGATCAACGGGATCGTGATTGCCAAACTGCGGGTCAATGCGTTGATCACCACGCTGGCGACCATGCAGATCGTTCGCGGTCTGGCTTACATCTTCGCCAACGGCAAAGCGGTCGGCGTGTCGCAGGAGCAGTTCTTCGTCTTCGGTAACGGCCAGTTGTTTGGCGTGCCGGTACCGATCCTGATCACCATCGTCTGCTTCCTGTTTTTCGGCTGGCTGCTGAATTACACCACCTACGGGCGCAACACCATGGCCATCGGCGGCAACCAGGAAGCAGCGTTGCTGGCCGGGGTCAACGTTGACCGGACCAAGATCATTATCTTTGCCGTGCATGGCGTGATTGGCGCGTTGGCCGGGGTGATCCTGGCGTCGCGCATGACGTCCGGGCAGCCGATGATTGGCCAGGGTTTTGAGCTGACCGTGATCTCGGCCTGTGTGTTGGGCGGGGTGTCGCTGAGCGGCGGGATCGGCATGATTCGGCATGTGATTGCCGGGGTGTTGATTCTGGCGATTATCGAGAATGCGATGAACCTGAAGAACATCGACACGTTTTACCAGTATGTAATTCGCGGATCGATTTTGTTGCTGGCTGTGGTCATTGACCGCCTGAAACAGCGCTGATACCCCGTTACGGGTAGGAGCATGCTTGCCCGCGAAAGCGGTGGGTCTGAGGCATTAGTGTTGGATTTGCCAACGCCATCGCGAGCAAGCTCCCACAGTGGATCTGTGTCGATCACAAATCCTCCTGTGGGAGCGAGCCTGCTCGCGATGGGGCCAGTAAATTCAACAACAATCCTGAATTTTACCGAGCGTATTCAGCTATCCAGCTTGCGAGCCGCCTCAACCCCGGCACTGCTGAGTTTGATCGGCAGATTCACTGTGTGCTCGCCAGCCTCATTGCAGCTCACATGGCCGTGTTGAATCAGTCCTCTATCCTGCAGGGCGGCGAGGGTGCTGGCCACGATTTTCTCCCCCCGATAATTGTCCAGAACCTCTTTGCCCAAGCCACTTGGGTGGGCATGCAACAGGCGGATCAGGACTTCTTTTTCCAGGTTTTTATCGTCGTTCATGCTTACCTCTTGATGGGTGTGGAGAGGTCGCTCGCGTGGGTGAGCTATTGATTGGCACCGCCCTCGGAACCCGAGCCACCGGTGGTGGTTTTCGAGCCGATGCCGCCGGCATTATCGGGTGTCTGGGTGTCGGGCATGTTCAGTCCACCTTGGCGGCCCGCGTCATTGCCCTGAATCCGTGGGTCAGTGCCCGTCGTGGGCGGCAGGCTGCTGTCGACCCCGGTGCCGTTGGTGTTCATGCTGGGTGCACTCTGGACGGCGGGCGCTTTCGGGCCCTCGACCGGGTTGGTCGGGCCTGTTCCTTCAGCGAACGCGGCGCAGGACAGCAGTGAGGTGAGAGCAAGGGCGGTCAACCTGGACATGAACATGGCATCGTCTCCGTTTATAGAGTCTCTACCTGATATTGGTCCGTCCGCAATTTGGATTGGTGCCTGATGAATGACGAACGGTCCAGGCCTGCAGGTCTGCTTCAGTCGACGCCGATTTCTTCCTTGAACTGCTCCATGAAACCCTTTAACCGCTCATGCCTGATCTGCGCGAGACGTCGACCGGTCGGTGTCTGGAAACCGTCCGCCAGGTGCAGCAGCTTGGTCTGGAAATGGTCGAGGCAAAAACGTGTGTCGTCGTAGTCCCGGTGCTTGGCTTCCGGATCCTGTGGATCGTACAACGCGCTGCCCATGCGCCCGGCAACGTAGAACGTGCGCGCGACACCGAGCAGACCGAGGGAATCGAGGCGGTCGGCATCCTGCATGATTTTCGCTTCGAGCGACGTAGCGGGAATGTTGGCGGAGAAGCTGTGAGCTTCAATGGCATGGACCACCGCGCAGATTTTTACGCGGGACCAATGCAAGTCTGCCAACACGGCAGATGCTTTCTCAGCGGCCAGTCGCGATGCGCGCGAACGCAGCGGCGAGTTCTTCTCCACCGCCACGCAATCATGCAATAGCACTGCCGCCAGCAGCACCTCAAGATCGCCCCCTTCTTGCGCATGAATCGTGCGCACGTTGTGCCAGACCCGCTGCAAGTGCGAGAGGTCGTGGGCGCCGTCCTCTGCGGGTTCCAGCGCGTGGGGCAGCAACTGAGCCGCAAGGGTTTGCAGAGGTGCGAAAGCATCAGTGGTCATAACAGTCCTTTGAAGTGAGCGCGTTTTTGTGGCGAGGAAGCTTTTGTGGCGAGGGGGCTTGCCCCCGTTGGACTGCGCAGCAGTCCCTGCTC
>NZ_JBFULH010000171.1:0-8243 GCF_056400445.1 Pseudomonas sp. P5_B2
ACGTACTGCACGGCGATTCTGTTCTATATGACAATCACTTTGGGTTTACAGACATCCCCTGATGATTGCTGGACCCGAAGGTACCAGGAGGGAAGGGCTAAGGCTGCTTACGCAGCGAGAGCGTATTCCCCGTAGGTTTCGTCATTGGCAACTATAAGAAGTTGCAACAGTGGATTTACGAGTTCTGTTACCAACTCGGCATGCACCTAAAGTTTCGCAACCGGCGTCGAATCCTAAACGGCCCCGAGCTTGCTGCTCTGTGAATCAAAGTGAGCAACAAGCCTGCGCAGTGTACGCCAACAAGGCTCAGAAGGCCAACCCGAAGGTTGGCCCTGAGCGCTGCGGCTATTTACTGCCTTTCTTGGCATTCTTCATGGCCTGGATGACCTCATTCGTTTCAGCGATGCAAGCTTTTGTGCCTTCTGCAGTTCCTTTTGCCTGATCGGCTTTGGCCTTCTCAACGCCTTCTTTGATCGTACCCATCATGTCTTCTGAACTCTGGTACTCCGCCTGGTTATTTTCGATCGTTTTCAGGTTGACCGCGCATAGGTCTTCAGCAGCAAATGAAGCAGAAGTCATCAGGGAAGCAGTAACGAAAAGGCCAAACAGTACAGAATGTTTCATGTGCATCTCCTTGAACTGAAGAACCAGGCATCGCTGACCACAAGGACGGTCTGCCGAGTTTTGGAAAGGCCCCACGYTTGCGGGACTTGATAGGTGGACTGCGTCGACAAGTCAGGGTTCGAATTTTCTACGGCAGGGCTGTCGATTCCAGCAAGAAGCATTACAGAAGGCGCATAACTCGCCTTCCTTGAGTTCCTGCTATCAGTTCACCCTGGCCTTGGTAACGCGATCCACTAGATAGACTAGCCCGTGGTAGTCAATCCTGCTGTGTTGTGTCAGCCCTATCTCACAAGTGCGACTGGTCGAGATCCCCTCGCTGCATTGCTGAACCGCGTCCTTGAGCGTTCTCAACGCATGAGCATTCAATTCCGGCGTAGTGAATCCCTTGTCACCGGCAAACCCGCAGCAGTGAATCCCTTCCGGAATGACTACGGTTTTGCTGCACTTGCGCGCCAGATCGATCAATGCCTGGCCTTCGCCCAGATGCTGGGTGCTGCAGGTGACGTGCACGGCAATCGGCGCTTCCTGGGGCGTGAAATCCAGGCGATCCATCAAATGCGTTCGGATGAAACGCACGGGGTCGTACAGGTCCAGTCGAACCTCGCCCAAATCCTCAACCAGCCGTAAGGTGCAGGGGCTGGTGTCGCAGTAAATCGGGTCGAGCCCGCCGCGACTGGCGTGCAGCAAGGCGCCGATCAGTTCCTGGCGTTTGTGTTCGGCCTGTTCGGCGTAACCTTTGGAAGCGAATGGCTGGCCGCAGCAGAGGTTGTCTTGATTGTCCGGGAAGACCACTTGGTAACCGGCCTTTTCCAGCAGGCTGCGGGTTTTGTCGAACAGCGACATCTGTTCTACATCACCGGCCGCCGGGCCCATGACCCGCGACACACACGCCGCCAGGTACACCACCCGGGGGCGCTCGTCCGACACGGTCGGGCTGAAGCGAATGGCTTTTTCCGGCTGCGGCATGGCATTGGTCCATTGCGGGACCTGACCTTTGGACAGCTTCGTCAGGGTCGCCGAAAGCTTTGCCAGGCGTGGTGCACCCAACAACATCCGAGCGCCATTGGCCACGTGAAGGGTGAAGCGGGCGCCTTGCAGTGCGGTGGCGAAATTTCCTTCTAGCCAATTCGCCGTTTTCACATGCTTGGCGTTCCGGCTGCGGAGTTTTTTCACCAGTTCGCCGGTATTGATGYCTACAGGGCAGCGCTGCGCACAAAGGCCGGTGGCCGCGCAGGTGTCGATGCCTTGGTATTCGTAAGCCGCTTCAAGTTCGGTGGTGTCGACGCCGGCGCGCTTTTTAGCCTGAATATCCCGCCAGATCACGATGCGCTGGCGCGGGCTCAGGGTCAGGCCTTTCGACGGGCACACCGGCTCGCAGAAGCCGCACTCGATGCACTTATCCACAATTTCATCGGCGGCCGGTAATGGCTTCAGGTGCTTGAGGTGGATTTGCGGGTCTTCGCTGAGCACCACGTCCGGGTTGAGAATGCCGTTGGGGTCGAGCAGGCGTTTGAGCTGCCACATCAACTGGTACGCATCGCTGCCCCATTCCAGCTCGACGAAGGGCGCCATGTTGCGTCCGGTGCCGTGTTCAGCCTTCAGCGAGCCGCCGAACTCCACCGCCACCAATTGCGCCACGTCGTCCATGAACGCCTGATAGCGTGCGACTTCTTCCGGGTTGTTGAAGCCTTGGGTGAAGACGAAGTGCAGATTGCCTTCCAGTGCGTGTCCGAAAAGGATCGCTTCGTCGTAGTGATGTTTGTCGAACAACTCGATCAGGCGGTTTACGCCGAGGGCCAGTTGTTCCACCGGGAAGGTCACGTCTTCGATGATCACAGTGGTGCCGGTTTTACGCACGGCGCCGACGGCGGGGAAGGTGTCTTTGCGGATCGCCCAGAGACGAGCGTTTTCCACCGGGTCTTCGGTGAAGTCGACCTGTTTCTCCACCGGGAACGAGGTCAACGACGCCATGATCTGCGCCAGTTGTTCTTGCAGCAAGGTCGACGATGCAGCGCGGGATTCGATCAGCAGCGCGCAGGCATTGTTCGACAGGTGCTGTACGAAAGCGGGCATGCCGGGTTTGCTCTGCACCGAGCGCAGGCTGCGGCGGTCCAGCAGTTCCACGGCCGACACCGGTTGGCTTTTCAGCACGGTCACGGCGTTACAGCAGGTTTCCACGTCGGGGAACACGATCAATGCCGAGGCTTTGTTCGGGTGGTCGATCACTGTGTCGTACGTCACCGCGCTGATAAAGCCGAGGGTGCCTTCGGATCCCACCAGCAAGTGGCTCAAGATATCCACAGGCTCATCAAAATCCACCAAAGCATTGAGTGACAAGCCGGTGGTATTTTTCAGACGGTATTTGTGGCGAATTCGCGCAGCCAGTTCGGCATTGGCGCGCGTCTCACGGCCCAACGTGGCCAGACGCTCAAGCAGTGAGGCGTGGCTTTGACGAAACGCCGCGACACTGGCCGCGTCTTCGGTATCGAGTCGGCTGCCGTCGGCCAGCACCAGCCGGATGCCGGCCAGCGTGTGATAGGTGTTCTGCGCCGTGCCGCAACACATGCCGCTGGCGTTGTTGGCGACGATGCCGCCGATTTTGCAGGCGTTGATCGAGGCCGGATCCGGGCCGATCTTGCGTCCGAACGGGGCCAGCCAAGCGTTGGCCTGTGCGCCGATCACGCCCGGTTGCAGACGGATTTGCGTACCTTGGCCACGGATCTCGCGGCCGTTCCAGTTATCCCCCAGGACAATCAGCACCGAGTCGCTGATGGCCTGGCCAGACAGGCTGGTGCCAGCGGCGCGGAAGGTCACCGGGACCTGATCCCTTTGTGCCAGTTTGAGCAGCGCGACGACTTCGTCTTCCGACTCGACGCGAATCACCAGTTTCGGAATCAGTCGATAAAAGCTGGCGTCAGTGCCGAAGGCCAATGTCGACAGCGGGTCGTCGAAACGTCGCTCTTGGGGGATCAGTTGCTGCGCATCTCTCAGGAAAGCCGCCGGTAGACTCATTGGTCCTCCAGGATCAAAACCACCAAGTCTTTCGGACCGTGTGCGCCGTAGGCCAAAATCTGTTCAATGTCTGCGGTTTTCGACGGGCCGGACACCAGCAGAGCGTTGGTCGGCATGCCTTGGGCCCAGTTGAATTCCTGTTGCACCTGATAGAAATTGTCGCGGATCTCGCTGGCCTTGAGCAGGGCGAAATGCACCGGCGGGACCAGACTCATCAAACGCGGTTCTTCCCGGGTCGGCCACAGAATCAGGCTGCCGGTGGCGGCGATGGCGCCGAGGGTGCCGGTCAGGCTGGCCGGGGTGTCGTTGAACAACTCTGCTTTCCATTCTTCAATCGGGCGGTCGTAGGCCTTGAGTGTCGGCAGCCCCGGATTATTCGCCCAATGCTGTGAAAGGTGTTGACCGTGAGGCGTCGTCGGCGCGATCAACAGGCTAGGCAGCTGGCGAGCCTGTAACAACTGAGCCAGCAGCGAAGGCCAGCCTTCGCCGGACGTCAGATGGATTTCGGTGTGCACCGCTTCCATCAATTTGCGCAGCTGCGGGATGCGTTGTTCAGCGCTGTAGGTGTAAGGCGCGGTCACCAGTTCGACGTCGAATTCGTCAGGCACGGGCGTGGTGCCGGTCAGACTTTTGCGTAATTTGGCGAGGATGTTTTGCTTGGCGCTCATCAGCGGTCTCCCTGTTTGGCCAGATGTTCRCGGGCCATGTCGTGCAGTGAGCGGGCAGCGGGTTTCGGTGCGCTGTGGTTTTGTGTCCACGGGCCGACATTATTCGGCGTCAGCGCGCGCAGGCGAGTGGCGAAGAAGCCGAACAGTCGGTACAGCGTCGGCGAGCTGTTGAGCTTGGCCCAGGCGTTCCAGATGAACCGTTCTTTGCGTGAATACTTACTGCCTTGACCACGCATGACTTGATGCGGGCTGTCCGGCGCTTTGACGTTCTCCTCCCGTAGGCGACGCAGGAGTGCCGGGATAGGAATTTTTACCGGGCAAACTTCGCCGCATGCACCGCAAAGGGATGAAGCGCTGGGGTGGTCGGGCACTTTCGCCAGGCCGACCATGTGCGGCGTGATGATTTTTCCGATAGGCCCGGGGTAAACCTCCCCATAGGCGTGACCGCCGATTCGGGTGTAGACCGGGCAATGATTCATGCAGGCGCCACAGCGGATGCAGTTCAGGGTCTGGCGCAGTTCACTGTCGGCAAACGCCTGGCTGCGACCGTTGTCGAGCAAGACCAGGTGCACTTCCTGAGGGCCGTCGAGCTCATGTTCCTTGCGCGGGCCGGAGATCATGTTGACGTAGGTGGTGATCGGAATGCCCAKCGCCGAACGGGTCAGCAGTGACAACAGCGGCACTACGTCGCGCAGGTTTTCCACGACTTTTTCGATGCCGGTGACGGCGATGTGCACCGGGGGTACGGCGGTGGTCATGCGCCCGTTGCCTTCGTTTTCCACCAGCAACAGGGTGCCGGTTTCGGCTACGGCGAAGTTGACACCGGAGACGCCGATGTCCGCTTCAAAGAATTTCTGCCGCAAGACTCTGCGACCGATCTGAATGAGTTGGTCAACGTCCTTGGTGTATTCCACGCCAAGTTTGTCGTGGAACAAGGACGCGACCTGACCGGCATTCTTGTGGATCGCCGGCATAATAATGTGTGAAGGCTTCTCGTGGTCGAGCTGGACGATGTACTCCCCCATGTCCGACTCCAGGCATTCAATACCTTGAGCCTCGAGGACATGGTTCATCTCCATCTCTTCGCTGACCATCGATTTGCCCTTGATCACTTGCCGCCCCTCGTGAGCGCGGATGATCGAAAGGACGATGCCATTGGCTTCGTCCACCGTTTCCGCCCAGTGCACTGTCACACCGTTGCGGGTCAGGTTCTGTTCAAGCTGCACGAGCAGGTCGGGCAACTTGGATAATGCTCGGGCGCGGACAGCATTGCCCAGCGCTCGTAAATGTTCTCGCTCGTGGGCATCGCTGAAAGACGCTGCCCGTTTTGCCATCAGTGAATCCATCGCAGTGCGAAAGTTGTTTCGCAGTTGCTTGTCGTCCAAAGCCTTGTGAGCCCTGGCGCGGAAATCTTCTTCGACGCTGACCGTCGGAATAATCGTGGAGGCGCTCATCGTGCACCTCCGGTTCGCTGCCAGAGGAAACTGGCCAGGTGTTGGCCGCGTAACGCTTCCTTTTGTTTCTCCAGCGAGCCGTTGATGTTCATCAAGCAGCCGCAGTCGGCACTGAGTACCTTGTGCGCGCCGGAGTCCTTCAACGACCGGGTCTTGTCTGCCACCATCGCGCCGGAAATGTCTGGCATTCGGACGCTGAAAGTCCCGCCAAAGCCACAGCATTCACTTTCGTGATCGTGATTGACCCGCTCCACGTTGCTCAATTGCGCCAACAACTCGCGACCGTGCAGGTGGGTGTTCATCTCACGGCGGGCCGAACATGACGTGTGCAACGCCACTTTGACCGGTGCGCCTCTGTCCTTGAGCTGCACTTTGCAGACAAACAGCAGGAACTCGGCCAGTTCATACGTTCTGGCCGCCAGGGCTTGAACCTGCTTCAACGTGTGCGGCTCGTCCTTGAACAAGTCGGCATAGTGTTCACGCAACATCCCGGCACACGAACCGGACGGCACCACCACCGGATAGTCGCCGGCAAACAGCGCCAGTTGCGAACGCGCCACGGTCCTTGCCTGCTCGGTGTAACCCGAAGTGTAGGCCGGTTGTCCGCAGCAGCTCTGCCCTTGCGGGTACTCGACACGAATGCCTTCGCGTTCCAGCAAGTGGATCGCGTCCATCCCGGCTTCCGGGTAGAACAAATCCACCACGCAGGTACCGAACAGGTAGACCCGTGACGGTTTTTCGCTGGGGTATTGCCGAGGCTCGGGCATTGGCGGGGCGACGCGGGTCGCGTTCGGCAAGGCGTTGTAAAAAAGCTCGCTCATCAGGCGTGTCTCCGGGTGGTCCCGGTTATCCGTCCGCTATTGCAGACCGGGTTGTGAATTGCTGACGCCGGAATCGTGGTCCGGCGTCGTTTTTTGCTTTTTTAACCTGTAGTACTTAGTGCACCAGCATGCCGGTAAACCAGTAGGCCTGAGCCAGGGTGATCAAACCGACTATCGTTGCAAAGAATAGGCTGTGCTTGAGGGTGAAGCGGAACAGATCCGATTCTTTGCCCACCAGGCCGGTCGCAGCGCAGGCCACGGCGATCGATTGTGGCGAGATCATCTTGCCGGTCACGCCGCCGCTGGTGTTCGCCGCTACCAGCAACACATCGTTGACACCGATCTGGTGCGCAGTGGTTGCTTGCAGTGAGCTGAACAGTGCGTTGGAGGAGGTGTCGGAACCGGTCAGGAACACACCCAGCCAGCCGAGGAACGGCGAGAAGAACGGGAAGGCTGCGCCGGTGCCGGCCAATACCAGAGCCATGGTCGACGACATGCCCGAGTAGTTGGTGACGAAGGCAAACGCCAGCACCATGCCGATCGACAGAATCGGCCAGCGCAGTTCGTAGACGGTCTCTTTAAAAGTGGTCAGACCAGTTTTGATGTTGATCTTCAGCACCAGCATCGAAATCAGCGCGGAGAAGAAAATAGCGGTACCGGTCGCGGAGATCGGATCGAGTTTGAATACCGCCGGAATAGCAGTGGGAGCCGCCACGATCGGTGCAACCTTGATCACCATTTGATCCAGGTGCGGGATGGYGAAGTTGAACACCCAGCTGTACATCGAGCCGCCGGCAGCAAACATCGCCTTGAACGGTTTCAGGGTCCAGATGGTGACCAGTACGGTGAGGATCAGGAACGGTGACCAGGCTTTGATGATTTCCAGGAGGCTGTAAGGCGAAGCGACGGTGGTGCGCTTCTGGCCGAAACCACCGGTGCTGGCGGTTACCACGGACGCCGAGACGGCGCCGACGATGTGCTGGCCGGCGGCGCGTTTTGGTTGCCAGACCTTCAGGAACAGGGTCAGGGAAATCAGGCTGGCCAGGGCCGAGGTGATGTCCGGCAGTTCCGGGCCGATGAAGTTCGAAGTGAAGTACTGGGTGACGGCAAAGCTCAAACCGGCCACCAGTGCGGCAGGCCAGGTTTCCCGAACGCCGCGCAGGCCATCCATCATGAACACCAGCCAGAACGGCACGAACAACGACAGCAGTGGCAGTTGGCGACCGGTCATGGCGCCGATCTTGAAGGCGTCGATGCCGGTCACTTGCCCGGCCACGATGATCGGAATCCCCAAGGCTCCGAATGCGACGGGTGCGGTGTTGGCGATCAGGCACAGGCCGGCGGCGTATAGCGGATTGAAGCCCAGTCCCACCAACAGCGCGGCGGTAATTGCGACCGGCGCACCGAAACCAGCGGCGCCTTCGAGGAACGCACCGAAGCAGAAGCCGATCAGCAATACCTGCAAACGCTGGTCGTCGGTGATCGACAGTACCGAACTGCGGATCACTTCAAACTGGCCACTCTTGACCGTCAATTTGTAGAGGAACACGGCCGCCACAATGATCCAGGCGATGGGCCACAGACCGTAAGCGAAGCCATACCCGGCGGCGGCGAACGCCATGTCGACTGGCATCTGGAAGGCCAAGATCGCCACGGCAATGGAT
>NZ_JBFULH010000172.1:0-8182 GCF_056400445.1 Pseudomonas sp. P5_B2
TCGTACCGCCGGGAAGTTATACCCGTTTTGCCAGTTCTTGGCTTGATGCTCGATGTAAACGTCGAACTCGCCGGCCTTGAACGCTTCGAAGGCGACATCGCTGTCGCGGTAAAACTCGACTTCCATGCGATCGACGTTGTACTTGCCGCGATTGACCGGCAGATCCTTGCCCCAGTAGTCCTTGACCCGTTCAAAAACAATCTGCCGCCCGGGCGTCACCGAGGTGATGCGATAGGGTCCGCTGCCCATGGGGGGTTCAAAGGTGGTTGCCTTGAAATCGCGACCTTTCCAGTAATGCGCAGACATGACGGGCAATTCGCCCAGGCGCAGGATCAATAACGGATTGCCGGCACGCTTGAATACGAATCGAACGCGATGAGGGGTGAGGATATCGACCCTTGCGACTTCCTGAAGATTGGTACGGTATTGCGGATGACCTTCCTTGAGCAGCAGGCGGTAGGAGAACGCGACGTCACGCGCAGTAATCGGCGAACCATCGTGGAAGCGCGCTTCGGGGCGCAAGTTGAACACCACCCAACTGCGGTCCTCGCTGTATTCCACCGACTGGGCGATCAGTCCATAACTGGAGGTCGGCTCGTCGCCGGACGGCGCGTACTGGCCAGTACCGACCATCAGCGGCTCGTTCAGCTCATTGATCCCGTATTGCAGGAAATTCGGCGTCGAGACCGGGCTTGAGCCTTTGAAGGTATACGGATTGAGCGTATCGAAGGTGCCAAACGCCATCACCCGCAACGTACCGCCCTTGGGCGCTTGCGGGTTGACCCAGTCGAAGTGGGTAAATCGGGCCGGGTACTTGAGCGTGCCGAACTGCGCATAACCATGGCTTTCGCTGATCGTCGCGCTTGCGGGAGAGCTCAAGGCCAGGCTGATCAGGAGCAGAAGGAGGGGACGCTTCAAGTCAGAGATCCGATCCAGGCGGCTTGGGCTTTGTGGCCAGTACAGTAACAGCTTGTATCGACAGGAAAAAGACAGGGGGTTAATGCGTGGTTAATTACGCAAGTGGCAGTGAACGAACACAAACCTGTGGCGAGGGGACTGGCCCCCGTTCGGCTACGAAGCAGATGCAAATTCTGAAGATTAAGGGTATCTGAAGGAGCGCGGGGGCCGCTTCGCGACCCAACGGGGGCAAGCCCCCTCGCCACAACAGCCACAACACAACAGCGTTCAAATCGCAGGCGAAAAAAACCCCTGACATCAGGGGTTCTTTTTAGTGTGGCGAAGATACCTTCAGTACCTGCCCAGGCTTCAGCGCCTTGCCGACACGCGGGTTCCAGCGCTTGAGATGCTGCATCTCGACGTTGAAGCGTTTGGCGACCATGTACAGCGAGTCGCCGCGCTGGACCTTGTATTGGGTCTGTGAGTTCTTTTTGCCGGCCTTGCTGTTTGATGCGACGACCGTGTTGACGCGACCAGTGTTGCCCTTGGTGGTATCGCGCATCACCAGTTTCTGACCCGCCTTGAGGTTCTTGCCCGACAGCTTGTTCCAGCGTTGCAGGTCTTTGACATCGACGTTATTGGCCTTGGCAATGCTGCCGAGGCTGTCGCCGCGCTTGACCCGATAGGTGCGCTTTGCGCTGGCGATTTGAGAATCGTCTGCGTTGTCGAAGACCGGTCTGAGCGGCTTCTTGCTGATTAACTCTTCCGGACGCATGGTCGACAGGCTGGTGGTCAGCAACTGCGCCTTGGAGGTGGGCACCAGCAGATGCTGGGGGCCTTCGAGGGTAGTGCGCTGTTTGAGCGCCGGGTTGAGCTGGAACAGTTCGTCTTCATCGATGTTGGCCACCGCGGCAACCGTGGACAGGTCCATGCGCTGATTGATTTCGACGACCTTGAAGTACGGTTCATTGGCGATCGGGCTGAGGTTCACGCCGTAGGCTTCGGGTGCCAGTACCACTTGCGACAAGGCCAGCAGCTTGGGCACGTAGGCCTGGGTTTCCGAGGGCAGTGACAGGTTCCAGTAATCGGTCGGCAGGCCGAGTCTCTCGTTGCGCTCGATTGCCCGGCTGACGGTGCCTTCGCCGGCATTGTAGGCGGCGAGGGCGAGCATCCAGTCACCGTTGAACATGTCGTGCAGGCGGGTCAGGTAATCCAGGGCTGCGGTAGTCGATGCAGTAATGTCGCGTCGGCCATCATAGGCACGGGTCTGGCGCAGGTTGTAGTAACGCCCGGTGGAAGGGATGAACTGCCAAAGACCCACTGCGTGCGCCCGGGAATAGGCCATCGGGTTGTAGGAGCTTTCAATCACCGGAAGTAACGCCAGTTCCAGCGGCATGTTGCGCTCTTCAAGGCGTTCGATGATGTAGTGAATGTACAGGCTGCCGCGCTCGCCAGCGTTTTCGAGAAAGGACGGGTTACTGGCGAACCACAGTCGCTGTTGCTCGATACGCGGGTTGACGCCAAGGCCATCCTGCAACTGGAAGCCCAGGCGCATGCGCTCCCAGACGTCCTGTGCAGCCAGCGGGCTTGGTTTTTCGCTGAGCCAAATGGGTTGCTGTTTGGCGCGGGCGGCGATATTCGGGGTATGTGTCGCGTCAGTCTGCGGCACATGGCTGGAACAACCCGCCAAAGTGGCGGACACAGCCACCGCTATGGCTTGAGCCAGGCGGGTCAATGCGTCTGTATTGATGACTTTACTAATAGATGACGACATTGGCTGGAAGTAAGTTCCGGGCAAAAATGTCGGTCGATTCTAGAAAGCGCACCCCTTGCGGTCAACCATTCAGTATTTTCATTACAAAACGAAGACGGCTTAGAACGTATCTTTCCAAGCCCTTAAAGCAGAAAAAACCATACTCGGTGCCCGGTTATCGGGGCCATTCCGTTCGTCCACTTTTTCTTTAACAGATGTTTCAGAAACACGTAAAAACGGGTTGGTGAGCTTTTCCAAGGCCAGCGTCGAAGGCAAGGTCATGATCCCGGCTTCACGTTGCCGGGTTACTTTGGCCAGGCGAGCGGCAATGTCCTGATTGTCAGGTTCCACTGCTGCAGCAAATTTAAGGTTGCTCAGCGTGTATTCGTGAGTGCAATACACCAGCGTATCTTCCGGCAATGCGGCCAGGCGTGTCAGCGAGGTGTGCATCTGTTCAGGTGTGCCTTCGAACAACCGTCCGCAACCGGCGGCGAACAGGGTGTCACCGCAGAACAACAGGCCATGATGGTAATAGGCAATGTGCCCCAGGGTATGGCCCGGGACGGCGAAAACCTCGAAGTCCCAGCCCAGTACACTGACGCGGTCGTTGTCCTTGAGCGCCACGTCCCGGCCCGGGATGGTCTCGCTGGCGGGCCCGAAAACCTTCGCGTTAGTCGCTTTTTTCAGCCGTTCGACGCCCCCGACGTGGTCATGGTGGTGATGAGTGATCAGAATATCGCTCAATACCCACCCCGGATGTGCGGCAAGCCAGGCCTGCACGGGGGCGGCATCCCCTGGATCGACCACGGCGCAGCGCTGGGTGCGTTGATCTTGTAACAACCAGATGTAGTTATCGGTGAAGGCGGGCAGGGCACTGATCTGTATCATCGTCGGATTCGCCAAGCGGAAAACAATGGCGCATCTTAGAACTTCCTGGCGCGTTGGAGAATGCAATGACCGATAAAGCGTTCGCTCAGGCTGATCCCGAGTGGCTGACATTGATCAGCGCTGCCCGTGAATGGCTGTCCGGCCCTATCGGACAATTTYTGCTGGATGAAGAACGGCGCATGCTCGAAGACGAGTTGGGGCGTTTCTTCGGCGGTTATCTGGTGCATTACGGTCCGTCAGCCCAGACGCCGCCGTCTGCGCCTCAAGTACAGCGCAACGTGCGGCTTGGTGCGCCATTGCCCGGTGTCGAAATTGTTTGTGAAGAACAGGCCTGGCCGTTGAGCGAGCACGCCGCTGACGTGGTGGTCATGCAGCATGGGCTGGATTTCTGCCTGTCGCCCCATGGTTTGCTGCGCGAAGCGGCGAGCAGTGTGCGGCCTGGTGGGCATTTGCTGATCATCGGTATCAATCCGTGGAGCACGTGGGGCTTGCGCCATGTATTTGCTCATGACGCCATGCGCAAGGCGCGTTGCATCTCCCCATCGCGCGTCGCCGACTGGCTGAACCTGCTGGGTTTCGCGCTGGAGAAACGCCGCTTCGGGTGCTATCGTCCGCCGCTCGCGTCACCCGCCTGGCAGACCCGTCTGGCCGGCTGGGAGCGCAAGGCCGGTGACTGGCAACTGTCGGGCGGCGGTTTCTATTTATTGGTGGCCCGCAAGATCGTGGTGGGCCTGCGTCCACTTCGTCAGGAACGGCGCGAACCGATGGGCAAGCTGATTCCCTTGCCGATGGCCAAGGTCAATCGTCGTCGCATCGACCCGTAATACCTTTTTATTATTCCCGGTCGGGTCCGTCCCGGCCTCGGGCATCGTCGATCACGGATCGCCGAGCCACCGCATTTTCTGGATAGATTGGCATGAGCGATAGCGTAGAACTCTTTACCGACGGCGCCTGCAAAGGCAACCCTGGCCCTGGCGGCTGGGGCGCACTGCTGGTGTGCAAAGGCGTAGAAAAGGAACTGTGGGGTGGCGAAGCCAACACCACCAACAACCGCATGGAGCTGATGGGCGCGATTCGTGGCCTCGAAGAGCTGAAACGCTCGTGCGACGTGCTGTTGGTGACGGACTCCCAGTACGTGATGAAAGGCATCAACGAATGGATGGATAACTGGAAGAAACGCGGCTGGAAAACCGCCGCGAAGGAACCGGTTAAAAATGCTGACTTGTGGAAGTTGCTGGATGAGCAGGTCAATCGCCACAACGTCACCTGGAAATGGGTGCGGGGGCACATCGGTCACCACGGTAACGAACGGGCGGACCAGTTGGCCAACCGGGGCGTGGATGAAGTGCGCGGTTACAAGCAAGCTTGATTCTGACTCTGTCGATGTACCGCGTTAAGGCCTTCGCGAGCAGGCTCGCTCCCACACTGGATCTCCATTGTTCGAAAATCCCCTGTGGGGAGCGAGCCTGCTCGCGAGGGCCGCAACCCGGTCTCCCTGAAAGACCCCGGCGAGCGTGTTAACATCGCCGCTTTTGTACGAATGACCCGTTGAGAGCTGAGCACTGATGGCCACCAGATCCGTTGTACTCGATACCGAAACCACCGGCATGCCGGTGACCGACGGCCACCGGATTATCGAAATCGGTTGTGTCGAGTTGATCGGTCGGCGCCTGACCGGCCGGCATTTTCACGTTTACCTGCAGCCGGATCGTGAGAGTGACGAAGGCGCCATCGGCGTTCACGGCATCACCAACGAATTTCTGGTGGGCAAACCGCGTTTCACTGAAGTCGCCGATGAGTTCTTCGAGTTCATCAAAGGCGCGCAACTGATCATCCATAACGCGGCGTTCGACGTTGGTTTCATCAACAACGAATTCGCCCTGATGGGCCAGCACGATCGTGCGGACATCACGCAACACTGCTCGATCCTCGACACCTTGATGATGGCCCGGGAACGTCACCCGGGGCAGCGCAACAGTCTCGACGCCTTGTGCAAGCGTTATGGCGTCGACAACTCGGGTCGTGAACTGCACGGCGCGTTGCTCGACTCCGAGATTCTCGCCGACGTCTACCTGACCATGACTGGCGGCCAGACCAGCCTGTCGCTGGCCGGTAATGCGTCCGACGGCAATGGCTCCGGCGAAGGTGCGGACAACTCCGCCACTGAAATCCGCCGCTTGCCGGCCGACCGCACACGCGCCCGCATCATCCGCGCCAGCGAAGATGACCTGGCCCAGCACGTGGCGCGTCTTGAAGCCATCGCCAAGGCTGCCGGCGCCCCGTCGCTGTGGCAGCAACTGGCGGATGCCAAGGCGCAGGCGTAGCAACTGCCGAGGCTGTAGCAGCTGCCGAGCACCGCGAGGCTGCGTTCGGCTGCGCAGCAGTCGTAAATTGTCAGCGCTCGCTGTATCTGCAAAACCGCGGTATCAGGTTTCACGACGGCTTCTTCACAGCCGRACGCAGCCTCGCGRTGCTCGRCAGCTGCTACAGATTGTGTGCGGGCAACCGACGACCCAATTCGGGGCATCGGCACTCGCCACATCCGCAGCAACCCTCTACCCTGAGGGTATTGACAGGCCACGGTCTGCCGCCTCAGGACACTGAGCCCCATGTATAAAGATTTGAAATTCCCGGTCCTGATCGTCCACCGCGACATCAAGGCCGACACTGTCGCCGGTGATCGTGTTCGGGGCATCGCCCGGGAGCTGGAGCAGGAAGGCTTCAGCATTGTTTCAGCGGTTGATTACACCGAAGGGCGCCTGGTCGCGTCTACCCATCATGGTCTCTCCTGCATGTTGATTGCCGCCGAAGACGCCAGCACGGACTCGCATTTATTGCAAAACATGGCCGAACTGATTGGCCTGGCGCGAGTGCGTGCGCCGGACCTGCCAATCTTCGCCCTCGGCGAACAGGTGACGCTGGAAAACGCGCCGGCCGATGCGATGGCCGAACTCAATCAGTTGCGCGGCATTCTTTATCTGTTCGAAGACACGGTGCCGTTCCTGGCCCGGCAAGTGGCCCGGGCCGCGCGCAAGTACCTGGACGGTCTGCTGCCACCGTTTTTCAAGGCGCTGGTGCAACACACCGCCGATTCCAATTATTCCTGGCACACGCCGGGCCATGGCGGCGGCGTGGCTTATCACAAGAGCCCGGTCGGGCAGGCGTTTCATCAGTTTTTTGGGGAAAACACCCTGCGTTCGGATTTGTCCGTTTCCGTACCCGAATTAGGTTCCTTGCTCGATCACACCGGTCCGTTGGCCGAAGCGGAGGCACGTGCGGCGCGTAATTTCGGTGCCGATCACACCTTTTTCGTGATTAATGGCACCTCGACCGCCAACAAGATCGTCTGGCATTCGATGGTCGCCCGCGATGATTTGGTGCTGGTAGATCGCAACTGTCACAAGTCAGTGTTGCATTCGATCATCATGACCGGTGCGATCCCGTTGTACCTGTGTCCGGAGCGCAACGAACTGGGGATCATCGGCCCGATTCCATTGAGCGAATTCAGTCGCGAATCGATCCAGGCCAAGATCGACGCCAGCCCGCTGACCAAGGGGCGAGCGCCCAAGGTCAAATTGGCGGTCATCACCAATTCGACCTACGACGGTCTTTGCTACAACGCCGAGTTGATCAAACAGAGCTTGGGCAACAGCGTCGAGGTGCTGCATTTCGACGAAGCCTGGTACGCCTATGCGGCGTTCCATGAGTTTTTCTCCGGGCGATACGGCATGGCCACCTCGCGCAGCGAAGACAGTCCGTTGGTGTTCACCACGCATTCCACGCACAAATTGCTCGCCGCGTTCAGCCAGGCCTCGATGATTCATGTTCAAGACGGCGGCGCACGGCAACTGGACCGCGACCGCTTCAATGAAGCCTTCATGATGCACATTTCCACATCGCCGCAGTACAGCATCATTGCGTCGCTGGACGTGGCCTCGGCGATGATGGAAGGTCCGGCCGGGCGTTCGCTGTTGCAGGAGATGTTTGACGAGGCCCTGAGCTTTCGTCGCGCCCTGGCCAATCTGCGGCAGCATATCGCGGCAGATGACTGGTGGTTTTCCATCTGGCAGCCGCCGTCGGTAGAAGGCATTGATCGCGTGGTCACCGAAGACTGGCTGCTGCAAACCGATGCCGACTGGCACGGCTTTGGCGGCGTGACCGACGATTATGTATTGCTTGATCCGCTCAAAGTCACCCTGGTGACGCCCGGCCTGACCGCTGGCGGCGCGCTGAGCGAACGCGGAATTCCGGCGGCGGTGGTCAGCAAGTTCCTCTGGGAACGCGGGTTGGTGGTCGAAAAGACCGGGCTGTATTCGTTCCTGGTGCTGTTCTCGATGGGCATCACCAAGGGCAAATGGAGCACGCTGTTGACCGAGTTGCTAGAGTTCAAGCGCAGCTACGATGCCAACGTCAGCCTCGCAACCTGCCTGCCCTGTGTGGCGCAACAGAGCGGCGGGCGCTATCAAGGCATGGGTTTGCGTGATTTGTGTGACCAATTGCACGCCTGTTATCGCAGCAATGCCACGGCCAAACACCTCAAGCGCATGTACACCGTGCTGCCGGAAATCGTCATGAAACCGGCCCACGCCTATGATCATTTGGTGCGCGGCGCGGTGGAGGCGGTTTCGATCGACGCCCTGGACG
>NZ_JBFULH010000173.1:0-8176 GCF_056400445.1 Pseudomonas sp. P5_B2
CTTTCTGGCGCAGCAGTTGCAAAGCCTGATCCCGCGCGATCGTGGCCAAGTCCTCCAGGATTGACCCAAAACCTTGTAGGAGCCGAGCTTGCTCGCGATGGCGGCATCACATTCACCATTGATGGTGACTGACCTGACGCCATCGCGAGCAAGCTCGGCTCCTACAAGGTTTTGGGTCAATCCTGGAGGACTTGGCCACGATCGCGCGGGATCAGGCTTTGCAACTGCTGCGCCAGAAAGTTCGCATCGAACGCGAACGTGTCCGGGTCTTTCAGCCCATTGGTCTTGCGCCACTGCCAGCTATTCGACGGCGGCATGCACACCAGCGAAACACTGCCATAGCGCGCAGCCGTCAGCCCCATCACCGCCAAGGAAATCTGGCCACCCGCGCCCATCACGTCCGGCACGAACTCCACCGGCTTGCCAGCAATGACAATGGACAGTTTCTCGGTCTTGAACGTCGACGTCTCGACTGGCACGCTCGGCCCTGAAGCGACATACGCCTCACGGCTCACCTCCAGCAGATTCGGCGCCTGGACCGGTTCCAGCCACTGCTGGATCTGATCGAACAGCTCACCAATACGCGTCGCCCAAACAGCAGATTGCGACTCAAACGTCTGCTTCTTGTGCGCTTCGCTTTCTGCGTAGTGGCGAAGCATCTCACCCAGTTGTTGTACGTCGTCCATTGCGGTGTTCCTTTGGTTGGAGCGGTGCTGCGGACTTTCATCATGGCAGATGACAGCCGAGGGCGTACGACAAAGCTGCCAGGTGGGTGTGCCGTTGTTTGCTGCGAGCCAAAACGACGAACGGCTGCCTTTTTGGGGGTAATCCTCTTCTACCTGTCAGTGATGACAGTAGCCGACACACATCTGTCAGGTGTTTGATGATCCGGCACACGACATAACGAGAAAGCCAGGTGCCGTCAGGCAAGGATCGCAACTCATGAACAACCAGATTCTAAAGATAGACAAGGTGATCATTCCGCTGATAACGAAGCCGGTCATTCATACCGACAATCCCGAGGGTGGCATCGGGCTTTCCCTTGCCACACCGGATGGCGTTCAAGTAGTGATCGACCCGTGGTTGAACATGAGCGAATACGACACCGCAGAATTGTTGCTTAACAACTTGAACCCGGCCGTCGCCTCCAAAACCATTCAACCGGGTGAGGAAAACAAAAGGTTCTCGATCAATCTGCCAGGCGAGTTCCTAAAGAACGGTATCAACCGTATTCGCTTGAGGGTCAAACGTTTCAGTCAGGACCCGGAAACCTCGGAGGACCTGGTCGTTCTCTTTAACACGCCTCGCCCCGGTGGCGAAGTGTCGGGAACCGGGGACAATCCCTACCTGGTCATGACACTTCCCGCTGATGTCATCGCCAAAGGACTGGATGCTGTTCGGGTTGCCGAAGGTGTAGAGGTCAAACTCAATTACCCTTACATGCGAGCGCACGACAAAATCACCCTCGATTGTGATGGCCACACAGTCCTGCATACGGTGACCTCTGCACAAGCAACTGCCGAAACAATCGTATTAAAGCTTTTTGCGGACGCATTCAGAAATGATAACCCTCGATTTGCCATGCGTTTCAGGGGCGTTGATCAAATCGGAAACCCAACCGGTCCACGGGCGAACTGGTCGCCCACCACTCACATTGACGTGCACATCAAGAGACCGGTTCTGGATCTGATACGACCCAAAGTACTTGAAGCACTGGGGAGCAACGGGACGGTGCTGACGTTTGACGGCATGTATTCGCAGACGCATGCCAGAGTGCAAGTCGCCTATACCGGATCGTTCAYGGGGCACACCGTAAAAGTATATTGGGTGGGACGAAACAGCACCTATGGCAGCGAGATTCAAACGATAGCGCAGCCTGGGCAAACCCTGACGTTCCTGATTCATCGGTTGGACGTCATCGACTGCATTGGCAGCGGTGCCAAGGTGTATTACACAGTCAAACATTCCGGCATTCCAGAACCGATCGAATCGCGCGCGCTGAACCTGACGGTTATCCCGCAGAGATTCGAACTGCGTGAGCCCACACTGTCTTTAGATAAGCGCATGGCCACAGTCAGTTATGTCGGGATGTCCCCCGGCTATTCAGTGCGCATTGCCTGGCATGGACAAGTTATTCGCTATGGACCAGAAGTCGATATCAACAATACCTCACAGATGCAACTTTCTATTGACCCTGCGTGGATAGTCGAAAGTAAAGGCTTACCCGTAAAACTCAACTACACGATTTTACGTACCAACAGTGGCGAGCACCTGATGTTTTCCTGGCTACTGCGCCTGCAACTGTAAATGCGCCCGATAATGAATTGTCACCACGCTGTTCCTTCACCCGGAATAGTCCTGGCTATTTGAAAAAAATCGTACTTCAAGCCGAAAATGATGCTTTTCGCCGCTTTAAACAACGACTGGATGAACAGTGGAGCACTGCCTCATAAAAAACATAGTGTTTGCCCTACTTATCGCGCTCGTATTTGGCTGTACCCAGATTGACCGGCAGTCCACGCCGGGAGTCCATACAACCGGCAACGTACATGCCGCCATGACGGCCCGGAAGTTGCCGGCTTGCTCACCGAACTTTATGGTCGAACGTTCATTAACTGTAATAACTCGGTGACTGCACCGGCCTTCTTGTGTTCAGGCACCAGATGACCCTCCTCTGATCCTTCAATCATTACCCGCCGTGTAGCACCCGCTTTTAGGGCTTTATGGAAATAATCGCACCACTCTCTGGCGTCATCTACCTAAAACAAAGGACACTCCCATCTCACAGAATGGGAGAGCATGATGCGCACCATCGGCCTTATCGGCGGCATGAGCTGGGAGTCCAGTGCCGAATATTATCGCCTCATCAACCAGCAGGTTCGTGACCGGCTCGGGCCGTTGCGTTCGGCGCAGTTGCTTATGTTCAGCGTCGACTTCGGGCCTGTCGAACAGGCCCAGCATGCCGGGCGCTGGGACGATGCAGCGGCGATCCTGGTGGATGCGGCGCGGCGATTGGAAGCTGGCGGCGCCGAGTGTGTGGTGCTGTGTACGAACACCATGCACAAGGTGGCCGGGCAGATTCAGGCCGCGATCACTATTCCGTTCCTGCACATCGCCGACCCGACCGGTCAGGCAGCCGTGGATGCCGGTGTGTTGAAGGTCGGTTTGCTCGGAACCGCGTTTACCATGGAACAGGACTTTCTCAAGGATCGTCTGAACGCGATGGGTTTGACCGTGCTGGTGCCGCAAGCCGAGGAACGCCAGGCGGTGCACCGGATCATCTACGACGAGTTGTGTGTCGGGGTGATCAGCGAGGCGTCGCGCAAGGTGTATCAGCAGGTGATCGAGTCACTGACCCAGCGCGGCGCCCAGGCGATCATCCTCGGCTGCACGGAAATCGGCATGCTGATCAAACCCGAACACAGCGCCCTGCCCTTGCTCGACACCACTGAACTGCATGCGCAGGCAGCGGTGGCGTTCGCACTGGGCGACTGAGTCAATCGGCGTTAAGCGTGCGACGCAGACGCGCCATGCTCAAGGTATCGACCAGCCGGCCGTCACGCACGGCGTAATCGCGAAACAGGCCTTCGGTCTCGAAACCGAACTTTCTGTAGAGGCCGACGGCCGCTTCGTTGTCGGCGTACACCGAAAGCTCCACGCGTTGCAGGTTCATCCAGTTGTCGGCGATATCCAGCGCCGCTGCCAGCAATGTCGAGCCCACGCCTTTGCCCTGCCACGCCACCGCGACGCCCATACCGAGATTGCCGGCATGGCTGCGGCGGATCCGCGAGAACTGCTCCAGRCCAATGTTGCCATATCAGAGATTTCGGGGATGCTTCGCAGCCCAACGGGGGCAAGCCCCCTCACCACAGGGCTCACTCCTAGAGTTTGTCCGCGTTCAATTCTCGAACCACTCCCGCCGTTCATTGAAGGTGTTATGGATCAGCTCCACAATCATCTGCACGTCGGCCTGCCCTTGGGATTGGGCATTCACCGCCATCCACACCTGACGCTGCATCCGCTGATCGAACAATCCCGGCAAAGCAATCAGCCCGCGATCGAATCGGCTGATATAACGGGGTAACAGCCCGATGCAGGCGCTGCAACGGATCATCTCCAGCATCAGCGCATAGGCATGCAGTTGCACCACGCCGGCCAGACGATGATCCACCACGCTGTTCCACGGCCGAAAACTCTCGACCTGACGATCGTGCTGCCATTGCACCAGCATGAAGTCAGCCAGGTCGTCGAGGCTGTCCGGTCGTGCGGCGACCCTCGAATAGCGTTTTGCGATGTGCGGCAGATACTCCAAATGCGCCAGACGCTGCGGTTCGCTCGCTGCAAAACTTGGCCCCGGCAGTGGCGAATCGGTGCCGGCCAGCCACAGCACCACATCGGCGCTGACCGCTTGCAGGCTCAGCTCACTGTCGAGGGTGATGATGTCCAGGCGCACGCTGGCGTTACGACGCAACAACGCGATCAGGTCACGACCGAGAATGTCGTGCAGGATCGACTCGGCCACCGCCAGGCGAATCAGCGGTTGCTCGATCACCGGCGCATCGCGCTCATGGGCTAAAGCGATCAGTTGCGCCTGAAGCGCCAACCCTTCACGACTCAGGGCCAGGCCATTGTCGTGATGATTGAACAGCGAACAATGCAATTGCGCCTCAAGCTGCGCCAGGTGTTTGCGTAACTGGGTGGATTTGATATTTAGGCTGCGAGCGGCCTGCATGAAGCACCCACAACGGGCGCTCACCCGGAAGGACTGCACCAGTACCGGATCGAGACTGGCCGCAAAAGTAGACTCCATGAGTGACATCAATGACTCCTTGTCGACCTATCCTTGAAAACCTCATCCTGCGCAGGGTTTATGAAACTGATGTGACACTCGAGGCGAAAAATCGATTCAGCCGCCAGGCGTTTGCCGAAAACTCACCGCGAGGCGATTCCAGCTATTGATGGTGGTCACGGCAATCGTCAAATCGACCAACTCTGATTCGCTGAATTGCTCGCGCGCCCCTGCGTAAACGTCATCCGGCACATGGCTTTTGGAGAGCAGCGTCACAGCTTCAGTCCAGGCCAACGCAGCGCGCTCGCGAGGGTTGAAAAAGCCGCTGTCGCGCCACACGACGATCGAGTACAGGCGCCGGTCGGTCTCGCCGAGGCGCCGCGCGTCCACCGAATGCATGTCGGTGCAGAAAGCGCAGCCGTTGAGTTGGGAAGCGCGGATCTTGATCAGGTGCAGCAGCGCGGGTTCGATACTGAGGTTGCTGGTCAAGGTTTCCATGGCAATCATCGCTTTCATCGCTTTAGGCGAAGCGCTGTAGTAATCCAGGCGGGAACTCATGGGGCGACCTCGGGAATCGAGTAGAGACCACCACGTTAGGCGCTGATGCACGCACGTTACAGGGCCAATTCAACGAAAAAACCAGGGACCATTCAACAACAGACCAATCCGCGGTATTTGGCCCACGCAACTTCTGCACAGCCGCTCATGCGGGTAATCTGGCGCGACGCACACGCGCCTCAACCGCTGCAGGAGCCTTGTCGGTATGGAACTTCATGTTGTCATCAATGGCCGCAAGGACCTGGCAGGCCAGTTGTACAACCAACTGCGCAGCGCCATCGAATCCGGGCGCCTGGCCGCCGGGACACAACTGCCGCCCAGCCGCTTGCTCGCCGAACAACTGGGGATTTCGCGCAAGACCATTTCCGACACGTACTCGCAACTGACCTACGAAAACTTCCTCACCGGCGTTATTGGCAAAGGCACCTACGTGAATGCCCGGCCGTCCAAAATCACCCGTAAACAAAGCCATTCCGAGCTGGCGAGTTTTGAGGTCATTGAATCCTGGCGCAATCTGCCGGTGTTCCTGCGTCACCCGACGCTCGAAGGGTCGTTGCGCTATGACTTCATTGGCGGCGCCGTCAGCAAGGGGCAGTTTCCGCAGGATGACTGGCGTCGCTGCACGTCCCACGCCTTGCGCCAGATGTCCGGTTCAAAAGGTCTCTACAGCCTGCCCGAAGGCCTGCCGGCGCTGCGCAATGCCATCGCCCGGCACATTGCATTTTCGCGCGGGGTCATTTGCCAGGACGAAGACGTGGTGGTGTGCAACGGCGCGCAACAGGCGCTGGATCTGATTTCGCGGGTGATGACCCGCCCCGGCAGCATCGTCGCCATGGAAGACCCCGGCTACCCGCCGGCACGCCTGTTGTTTGGCTCGCACGGCGCCACGGTGATCGGTGTGCCGGTGGATGCCGAAGGCATTCAGGTGGACAAAATCCCCCTCGGCACGCGGCTGATCTACGTCACACCGTCCCATCAGTTCCCGCTCGGCCTGCCGATGAGCCAGGAACGGCGGATGGCGCTGCTGGAGCGGGCTTATGAACTGGGCGCGATCATCATCGAGGACGATTACGACAGCGAGTTTCGCTACGAAGGCCGCCCTGCCGATTCGCTGCAAAGCATGGATGAACGCGGGATCGTTGCCTACGTCGGGACTTTTTCGAAAACCCTGCTGCCGGAATTGCGCCTCGGCTATGGGATTTTGCCGCCGGCGATTCTCGAAGCGGTGATTCGCGCCAAGCAACTCACCGACCTGCACACCTCCACACTGGCGCAGTGGGCGCTGGCCAAATTCATTGCCGAAGGCTGCCTGCTCAAGCACATCCGCCGCTGCCACACGATCTATGCCGGGCGTCGCGAACGGATTCTGGCGCGCATGGCGGGCGATCTTTCACCATGGTTCGAGCCGGTGCCCTCCACGGCCGGGTTCCACCTGGTGGTGATGTGCAAAGTGCCTATCGATCTTGTCTTGGTGATCGAATTGGCCAAAAAGGTCGAAGTCGGGCTCTATTCCATCGAGGCCTTTTACTTCCAGCAAGCACCGCAGGCCGGGCTGTTGCTGGGTTTTGGCGCGATTGAAACCCTGGACATCGACACCGCTCTGGACCGTTTGCGCGACATTTTGCAGCAAGTAGCCTGACGGATTGGTCTGCGGCTTTACCGGGCATTTGGCTATTGGCGGTCCGGGACAGCAGGCCTATCCTGCCTAAGCGTTATCCCTCAATGAGCAGGATTCGTCCGGCCTGATTCAGGAGTGTGAGCAATGTCCAACGAAGTGAGCAATACCGTAGAGGTACAGGCCGCCGCTGGCCGCTCGGATGAACTGGGTAAGCAACTGCAAAAGATTGTCGAAACCCTGCGCGAACTACCGGGCTGCGATTCCTACATGGTCGACCGCTGCCCCGAGGACACCAACCGCTGGACCGTCAGCGCCCACTGGCAATCGGAAGCGGCCATGCAGCAGCATTTCAATTGCCCTGAGGTCCAGGGTTTTATCGGCCTGATCGACAACCAATTGGCGAATGCCGTGGATTTCAACAGCTTCCCGATTCGCTAAAGCACCCTGTAGCAGCTGTCGAGCCTGCGAGGCTGCGTCCGGCTGCGAAGCAGTCGTAAACCCTGAGTACACGGTTATCCTTGATACACCGCACAACCCGATTTCACGACGGCTTCGCMGCCGRACGCAGCCTCGCGTTGCTCGACAGCTGCTACGACAATTGCAGGGTTGCATTGGCCCCCTCAGCTTCCCGAATATTGGCTGTTTGATTGCCCTGTCCTGCGGACTATCGTTGCTCCTGACGATAACCACCGCAGGTAATAATCCATGAAAGCTTTGCGTTTCCTTGCTGCACCGCTCGCGGCCTTGGCCCTGAGCGTTTCGGCTGCTGCCATTGCTCATGAAGGCCCATCTGAAAAGGTCACGGTGCTGCAGGATCAGATGCTGAAAAACGTACCCGGCAAAAAAGCATTGATGATCGAAGTCGATTACGAGCCCGGGCAATTGTCCATTGCCCACAAGCACGAAGGCACCGCCATGGCCTACGTGATATCGGGGGAGATTGTTTCCCAGGTCAAGGGTGAACAACCCATCACCTACAAGGCCGGCCAATACTGGTATGAACCGGCGGGATCTGAACACCTGATGTCAAAAAACGCCAGCGCAACCAAGCCTGCAAAACTGCTGGTGTTTATGGTGTTGTCGCCGGACGAAAAAGTGCTGATCCCGCTGGAAAATTGATGCCGTTACGTCCAGCCATATCAGCCGGAAGATGTATTAAAGCTGATGACCCCATCGCGAGCAGGCTCGCTCCCACAGTTGAAATGCATTCC
>NZ_JBFULH010000174.1:0-8164 GCF_056400445.1 Pseudomonas sp. P5_B2
GCCGAGCAGTCCTGCTGCGGCAAGCAACCAGACCAGTTCGATGCGCGCGAAGCCGACACCATTGCGCGCCTGAAAGCCATCGCCCCCACGTCCATCGGCGAACTCAACAGTGGCGACAAACGCTGCCTGGTGCCGCTGACCGTCGCCGACCTGGCCGACCTCTATGACGCATATCCACAGGCGCGCCTGCTGGCCGGCGGTACGGACCTGGCGCTGGAAGTCACGCAGTTCCACCGCACCTTGCCGGTGATGATTTACGTCGGCAACGTGGCCGAGATGAAGCGAATCGAACGTTTTGACGATCGGCTGGAAATCGGCGCTGCAACCGCCCTCTCCGATTGCTACGAAGCGTTGAACGCCGAGTACCCGGACTTCGGTGAATTGCTGCACCGTTTTGCCTCGCTGCAGATCCGCAACCAAGGCACCCTCGGCGGCAACATCGGCAACGCCTCGCCCATCGGTGACTCGCCTCCCCTGCTGATTGCTCTGGGCGCGCAGATCGTCCTGTGCAAAGGCGAAACCCGGCGCACCCTGGCCCTTGAAGATTACTTCWTCGATTACCGCGTCACTGCGCGTCAGGAAAGCGAGTTCATCGAGAAGATCATCGTGCCGCGCGCCAGCGCCGAACAACTGTTCCGCGCCTACAAGGTTTCCAAGCGCCTGGACGATGACATCTCCGCCGTTTGCGCTGCCTTCAATATCCGTCTGGAAAACGGCGTGATCGCTGATGCCCGCGTGGCCTTCGGTGGCATGGCAGCCATCCCTAAACGTGCCAGTGCCTGCGAAACAGTGTTGCTCGGTGCGCCGTTCAATCACGCCACCGTCGAACGCGCCTGCGCCGCACTGGCCGAAGATTTCACTCCGCTTTCGGACTTCCGCGCCAGCAAGGAATACCGCCTGCTCAGCGCGCAGAACCTGCTGCGCAAATACTTCATCGAACTGCAAACACCGCACATCGAGACTCGGGTGACCGCTTATGTCTAATCATCACGCTGTAGAGAAGACCCAAGCCGAACTGGCTGAACTGTTCGCCAAGGACCTGACCACCGGTGTCGGCCGCAGCGTCAAGCACGACAGCGCAGCCAAACATGTGACCGGTGAAGCGCAGTACATCGACGACCGCCTGGAGTTTCCGAACCAGCTGCACGTTTACGCACGCTTGTCGGACCGCGCTCACGCGAAAATCATCAGCATCGACACCAAGCCCTGCTATGCCTTCGAAGGCGTGCGCATCGCCATCACTCACGAAGACCTGCCGGGCCTGAAAGACATTGGCGCACTGCTGCCGGGCGACCCGCTGCTGGCCATCGATGATGTGCAGTTTGTCGGTCAGCCGGTGCTCGCCGTTGCGGCAAAAGACCTCGAAACCGCACGCAAAGCCGCCATGGCCGCGATCATCGAATACGAAGATCTGGAGCCGGTGCTGGACGTAGTCGAAGCCCTGCGCAAACGCCACTTCGTACTCGACAGCCATACCCATCAGCGCGGCGATTCTGCCGGTGCCTTGGCAACGGCCGATCATCGCATTCAAGGCACGCTGCACATCGGCGGACAGGAACACTTCTACCTCGAAACCCAGATCTCTTCGGTGATGCCAACTGAAGACGGCGGGATGATCGTTTACTGCTCGACGCAGAACCCGACCGAAGTGCAGAAACTCGTCGCCGAAGTGCTCGACGTATCGATGAATAAAATCGTCGTCGACATGCGCCGCATGGGCGGTGGTTTCGGTGGCAAGGAAACTCAGGCGGCAAGTCCTGCGTGCCTGTGCGCCGTGATCGCGCACCTCACCGGGCAGCCGACCAAAATGCGCCTGCCACGCGTCGAAGACATGCTGATGACCGGCAAGCGCCACCCGTTCTACGTTGAGTACGACGTCGGCTTCGACAGCACCGGCCGCTTGCACGGAATCGCGCTGGAACTGGCTGGGAACTGCGGCTACTCGCCGGACCTGTCGGCGTCGATTGTCGATCGCGCAATGTTCCACGCCGACAACTCGTACTACCTGGGCGATGCGACCATCAACGGTCATCGCTGCAAGACCAACACCGCATCGAACACCGCTTACCGGGGTTTCGGCGGCCCGCAAGGTATGGTCGCGATTGAAGAAGTGATGGACGCGATTGCCCGCCATCTGGCTCTCGATCCACTGGCGGTGCGCAAGGCCAACTACTACGGCAAGACCGAGCGCAACGTCACGCATTACTACCAGACCGTCGAGCACAACATGCTCGAAGAAATGACCGCCGAACTGGAAGAAAGCAGCCAGTACGCGGAACGCCGTGAAGCGATTCGTCGCTACAACGCCAACAGCCCGATCCTGAAAAAAGGTCTGGCGCTGACACCGGTGAAATTCGGTATTTCCTTCACCGCAAGCTTTCTCAACCAGGCTGGCGCGCTGATTCACGTCTACACCGACGGCAGCATCCACCTGAACCATGGCGGCACCGAAATGGGCCAGGGCTTGAACACCAAAGTCGCGCAAGTCGTGGCCGAAGTGTTCCAGGTGGAAATGGACCGCGTGCAGATCACCGCGACCAACACCGACAAGGTGCCGAACACTTCGCCAACGGCGGCGTCCAGCGGTGCTGACCTGAACGGTAAAGCGGCACAGAACGCGGCTGAAATCATCAAGAAACGCCTGGTCGAATTTGCCGCACGCCACTACAAGGTCAGCGAAGAAGACGTGGAGTTCCACAACAGTCACGTGCGGGTTCGCGATCACATCCTGACGTTTGAAGCGCTGATCCAGCAGGCGTATTTCGCTCAGGTGTCGCTGTCGAGCACCGGGTTCTACAAGACTCCGAAAATTTTCTACGACCGCAGCCAGGCCCGTGGTCGCCCGTTCTACTACTACGCCTTTGGTGCAGCGTGCTGCGAGGTGATCGTCGACACGCTGACCGGCGAGTACAAAATGCTGCGCACCGACATCCTCCACGACGTCGGCGCCTCGCTGAACCCGGCCATCGACATCGGCCAGGTCGAGGGTGGATTCATCCAGGGCATGGGCTGGCTGACCATGGAAGAACTGGTGTGGAACAACAAGGGCAAACTGATGACCAACGGCCCGGCCAGCTACAAGATCCCGGCCGTGGCGGACATGCCGCTGGACCTGCGGGTGAAGTTGGTGGAAAACCGCAAGAACCCGGAAGACACGGTGTTCCATTCCAAGGCGGTGGGTGAGCCACCGTTCATGCTGGGCATTGCGTCGTGGTGTGCGATCAAGGACGCCGTGGCGAGCCTCGGTGACTACAAGCACCAACCGAAAATCGATGCGCCGGCGACCCCGGAGCGGGTGTTGTGGGGTTGTGAGCAGATGCGGCAGTTGAAAGCGGCGAAGGTTGCCGAAATCCAGGCTGAGGTCGTTTGATGATCGTTCCCACGCTCTGCGTGGGAATGCAGCCCGCGACGCTCTGCGTCGCATTGTGAACGCGGACGCGGAGCGTCCAGAGATGCATTCCCACGCAGAGCGTAGGAACGATCGTGAGAGGTGAAACATGTACAACTGGATCGACGCCCTCGCCGACCTGCAATCCCAGGGTGAACCCTGCGTGTTGGTGACCATCATCGAAGAGCTCGGCTCGACGCCGCGCAATGCCGGTTCGAAGATGGTCATCAGCGCCACCCAGACGTTTGACACCATCGGTGGCGGGCATCTGGAATACAAGGCCATGCAGATCGCCCGCGACATGCTCGCCAGCGGTAAACAGGACACGCACCTGGAGCGCTTCAGCCTCGGCGCCAGCCTCGGCCAGTGCTGCGGTGGCGTGACGGTGTTGCTGTTTGAACCGATGGGCCAGGTCCAGGCGCAGATCGCCGTGTTCGGCGCCGGCCATGTCGGCCGCGCATTGGTGCCGCTGCTCGCCAGTTTGCCTTGCCGGGTTCGCTGGATCGATTCGCGGGAAGACGAATTTCCTGACCAGATTCCCCACGGCGTGCGCAAGATTGTCAGCGAAGAACCGGTGGATGAAGTCGACGATCTGCCCGTCGGCAGCTACTGCATCGTCATGACCCACAATCACCAGCTCGACCTCGAACTCACTGCCGCGATTCTCAAGCGCAACGACTTCGCCTACTTCGGCCTGATCGGTTCGAAGACCAAACGGGTGAAGTTCGAACACCGCCTGCGCGACCGCGGATTCGACAACAGCGTCGTGCAACGCATGCGCTGCCCGATGGGCATCGGCGAAGTCAAAGGCAAGTTGCCTGTGGAAATCGCCATCTCCATAGCCGGCGAAATCATCGCCACCTATAACGCGAATTTCGGCCAGCAGATCGCCAGCGCCGGATCATCGATTGCCAAACTGCTGCCTGCTTCACGCCGCAGTCAAGCTTCTAACTGAGAACTCCCATGCCTCTGACTCGCAAAGCCTACCGTGCCGCCATTCTGCACAGCATCGCCGACCCCGCCGAGGTGGGTATCGAAGCCTCGTACGAGTATTTCGAAGACGGCCTGCTGGTGGTCGATAACGGCCAGATCAGCGCGCTCGGCCATGCCAGTGACTTGCTGCCAACACTGCCGGCCGATATCGAAATAACCCATTATCAGGATGCGTTGATCACCCCAGGCTTCATCGACACCCACATCCATATGCCGCAAACCGGCATGGTCGGCGCCTTCGGCGAGCAACTGCTGGACTGGCTCAACACCTACACCTTCCCGTGCGAAAGCCAGTTCGCCGACAAGGCTCACGCCGATGAAGTGGCCGACATTTTCATCAAGGAACTGCTGCGCAACGGCACCACCACTGCGCTGGTGTTCGGCAGCGTGCACCCACAATCGGTGAACTCGTTTTTCGAAGCTGCCGAACAGCTCGACCTGCGGATGATCGCCGGCAAGGTGATGATGGACCGCAATGCGCCGGACTACCTGACCGACACCGCCGAATCCAGCTACGTCGACAGCAAGGCGCTGATCGAGCGCTGGCACGGCAAGGGCCGCTTGCACTACGCCGTCACCCCGCGTTTCGCCCCGACCAGCACCCCGGAACAACTGACCCTCGCCGGCCAGTTGCTGAGCGAATACCCGGACCTGTACATGCAGACTCACATCAGTGAAAACCTGAAAGAAATCGAGTGGGTCAAAGAGCTGTTCCCGGAACGCAAAGGCTACCTGGACGTCTACGATCACTACCAATTGCTGGGCGAGCGCTCGGTGTTTGCCCACGGCGTGCACCTGTGCGACGACGAGTGCGCGCGACTGGCGCAAACCGGTTCGGCCATCGCCTTCTGCCCGACCTCGAACTTCTTCCTCGGCAGCGGTTTGTTCAACCTGCCGATGGCCGAGAAACACAAACTGAATGTCGGCCTGGGTACGGATGTTGGCGGCGGCACCAGTTTCTCATTGCTGCAAACCTTGAACGAAGCATACAAAGTCATGCAGCTGCAAGGTGTGCGTCTGAGCCCGTTCAAGTCGCTGTACCTGGCCACGCTCGGCGGTGCGCGAGCGCTACGCCTGGAAGACAAGATCGGTACGCTGAAACCGGGCACCGATGCAGACTTCCTGGTGCTGGACTACAACTCCACGCCACTGCTCAGCTATCGCTTGAAGCAGGCGAACAACATTGCCGAGACGTTGTTTGTGTTGATGACACTGGGGGATGACCGCACTGTTCTGCAGACGTATGCGGCGGGGAATCTGGTGCATCAGCGCTGAGTTTTTCCGGACATAAAAAATCCCCCGCACTTTTCAGTCTGGGGGATTTTTATTGCCTGTCTGATCGCCTTCGCGAGCAAGCCCGCTCCCACATTGAATCTGTGTCGTACACAAATAGTGTGTTCACTGGAGATCTAATGTGGGAGCGGGCTTGCTCGCGAAGGGGGCAACTCGGTCTATCAGAGTTTCGCGCTGGGCCGCCCTGGCTTCTTGGTCTGCAACAAATGCGAGAACACCGCGTGCAAATCATCCGAAGCACTTTCTTCGTTGAGATTGAGTTTGCTGTCGATGTGATCCATATGATGCATCATCAAACTCACCGCGAGCTCAACGTTGCGCGCTTCGATGGCGTCGATCAGCTGCGTGTGTTCGTCGTAGGAACAGTGCGAACGATTGCCACTTTCATACTGGGCGATGATCAATGATGTCTGTGACACCAGGCTGCGCTGGAAGCTGATCAATGGCGCATTCTTCGCCGCTTCAGCGAGTTTCAGGTGGAACTCACCCGACAGACGGATGCCGGCACCGCGATCGCCGCGAGAGAAGCTGTCGCGCTCATCGTTGACCATTTGCCGCAACTCGGTAAGTTCCTCGGCGGTCGCGTGTTGCACCGACAGCTCAGTGATCGCCCGCTCCACCAGACGGCGCGCGAAGAACACCTGTCGGGCCTCATCGACGCTCGGACTGGCGACGACCGCGCCACGGTTCGGACGCAGCAGCACGACGCCCTCATGGGCCAGGCGCGACAGCGCGCGGCGAATGATGGTGCGACTGACCCCGAAAATTTCCCCCAGCGCTTCTTCGCTCAACTTGGTGCCGGGTGCCAGGCGCTGTTCGAGGATGGCCTCGAAGATATGCGCATAGACAATATCGTCCTGGGTCCCGCTGCGACCGGCTTTGCCTGCTCGCGGTTGTTTCTTTAGGGGTTGCAACTGTTCGTTCATGGGCACTCGAGTCGGGAGAACTGCGGCAAATTGACGGTGACTGTAATACGGCACAGTGGGTCGCTGGCAAGTATCGCGTAAAAAATCACCGCGATTGTACACAATGGATGGTGGCAACACGACTGTACGGCTGATTGTCGCTTCCGCTGTATTGCAACGATCCGCTAGGTTTGAGTTTAGGCTTGAACCCGGAATCTGCCGCTTGAACGCAATTCCTGTAGGAGCAAGGCTTGCCCGCGATGGCGTTCCTGAGATCGCTATCGCGGGCAAGTCTTGCTCCTACAGGAATTGCGTTGATTTGACATCTTTATCAGAACAAGGAACACCGCTGTCATGAACGACGCCACGCACACGCAACTGCGCCCCTTGGCCGACACCTCACCGTCGGCCATTGTCGCCGGGTTTATCGCGATGATGACTGGTTACACCAGCTCTCTTGTGCTGATGTTCCAGGCCGGGCAAGCGGCTGGCCTGACCAGCGGGCAAATTTCGTCGTGGATCTGGGCGATCTCGATTGGCATGGCCGTGTGCTCGATTGGCCTGTCGTTGCGTTATCGCACCCCCATCACGATTGCCTGGTCGACACCCGGTGCCGCGTTGCTGATCACCAGCCTGGGCGGTGTGAGTTATGGCGAAGCCATTGGCGCCTACATCACCTGTGCAATTCTGGTGACCATCTGTGGCCTGACCGGCAGCTTCGAACGGCTGGTGAAGAAGATTCCGGCGTCATTGGCAGCTGCTTTGCTGGCAGGGATTCTGTTCAAGATCGGCAGCGAGATTTTCGTCGCCGCCCAGCATCGCACCGGGCTGGTGCTGGGCATGTTCTTCACCTATCTGCTGGTCAAGCGCCTGTCACCGCGTTATGCCGTGCTGGCCGCGCTGTTGATCGGCACGGCTTTGTCAGGGTTCATGGGGCTGCTGGATTTCAGCGGTTTCCATCTGGAAGTGGCGACACCGGTCTGGACCACGCCGCACTTCTCCCTGGCCGCGACCATCAGCATCGGGATTCCGCTGTTCGTGGTGGCCATGACCTCGCAGAACATGCCCGGCATCGCTGTCCTGCGCGCCGACGGTTATACCGTGCCGGCTTCACCGTTGATCACCACCACCGGCATCGCCTCATTGCTGCTGGCCCCGTTCGGCTCCCACGGGATCAACCTGGCGGCCATTAGTGCAGCGATCTGCACCGGGCCGCATGCCCATGAAGATCGCAACAAGCGCTACACGGCCGCCGTCTGGTGCGGGATTTTCTACGGGATCGCCGGCGTGTTCGGCGCGACGTTGGCGGCGCTGTTTGCCGCATTGCCGAAGGAGTTGGTGCTGTCGATTGCGGCGCTGGCGTTGTTTGGTTCAATCATCAATGGCTTGAGCATCRCAATGATCGAGGTGAAGGAGCGAGAAGCAGCGCTGATCACCTTTATGGTCACGGCATCGGGGCTGACGCTGTTTTCCATCGGTTCGGCGTTTTGGGGGATTGTGGCGGGGGTGATGACGTTGCTGATTTTGAATTGGCGTAAAAGCTAAAAGCACGCAGCCTCGCTTCGCTCGACAGCTGCTACACACC
>NZ_JBFULH010000175.1:0-8101 GCF_056400445.1 Pseudomonas sp. P5_B2
TGACTGAATCACGTAGGCCAACTCCAGGTCTTTTGACGATTCCGTCAGGTCGCTACCCCCCAACTGGGGCAGGTCGATGTTGGTACCTCTCAAGTAGCGGACCATGCCGGTTAGCCCCGGTAGACCGACAGCGGCGAAGTTGTAGTCGTAGCGCGCCACCCAGGTCCGCTCTTTCGGATTGACGAAGTCAGCACTTAAAGTGCCATCGCTGAGCACTGCCGGCTCCCCGCCAGCAATGTAAGGCAATGCCGTGTCGCCTGTCTGGTACATGTAACCCAGGCCTAAGGTGTGGGCTGCGATCTGGTAGCTGAACATGGCGCCTGCGTTCAGGTTGTCTACGTTGCCGGCTTCTGCCCGACCGTTATCCCGACTGTTGAAGACCCGCACATCTGTTTTCAGTCTGCCGGGGCCGAGGGGGAGCAGGTGGATGCCACCCGCAAAGTCTTGAGTGTAAATATCCTTCAGTTCGGCGTGAAAATAGCGAAGCGTCAATGCGTCGGAMCAATGATAGTCGCCACCGATGAAGTCAAAACGCTCGGAGCTGGCTCCCTTCTTGAACCGGCCGTTGGGCGACGCCACCGAAATTGCCTGATAGTCAGTGGAGTCCCGCAGGTTCACTCGATCCATGCGTCCTGTGTGCAGCGTCAGGTTGTCGATGTCATCGGAAATTGCATAGGCGCCGCGAAAGGATTGAGGAAGTAGACGTGCTTGGCTCGCTGTGATCACCGGCAGAATAGGGAACTGCGTCCCCACGGATAGCCGGGTCTTCGAGATCTTCGTCTTCAGCGCCACTCCCAACTCTGAATAATCGTCGTCGGCTTCACGGGTCTGTGGGTTGAAGGGCAGGAGCTGGGTACCAGTACGATCGGGCGCTGAGTCCAGCTTGAGTCCTAGCATGCCCGTGAGATCCAGGCCGAAGCCAACGGTTCCTTCCGTGTAGCCGGAGTTGGCCCTGAGGATAAAGCCCTGGGCCCATTCGCGAGCAGCCGAATAAGGCGTGTCATTTTTGTAATCCCGATCCAGATAGTAGTTGCGTGCAGTCAGGGTAACGCTGCTGTCGTCAACGAATCCTGCGTAGGCGGTGGAAGAGGCGCAGGCTGTCGCCATGCCCAGGCAATAGAGCCATGGGCATTCAATTCTGTTTTGCATGTGATGTGTCCAGGTCTTGTTCTTATAGGGGGCGTCGGATCAGGCGTTGGAGGTGGTACTCAGGTGGAGCAGCCGCTGCGGTTTCAAAAGCCAGACGACGAGTGCAGCGAAGACGAAAGAGAGGGCAAACAGCAGATAAAGGTCAGCGGGTTTCCACTGGGCATCGATCAACCGGCCAGCCACCAATGGCGAGAGAATCGCCCCGGCGCGGCCGATGCCAATACCCCAACCCAGGCCAGTGACACGCTGGGTGGCGTTGTAGATGGTCGGGGTCAGGGCATAGAGCCCGGCAACGCAGCCGTTGACAAAGACTCCGATCAGCAGCACCAAGGCGAAAGCCAGGTTCGGGACGGTAGTGAACTGCACGAACACTGCCAGGAGTACCGCGTTGATCAGAAGGTAGGCCATCAGCACCCGGGACAGACGAAAGCGCGATGCCAGCAAGCCGATCAGAGACGTGCCGAGAATGCCGCCGATGTTCAGCATTACACCACCGGTGATGCCTTGTTGGTTCGATAGGCCCGCTGAAACCAGCAGCCTTGGAGTCCAACTCATTACAAAGTAGAAACCGAACATCACCAGGAAGAAGGCGATCCAGATGAGCAAGGTTGAACGGAGCAAGGCTGGCGAGAAGAGCTCGGCGAACGTCTCTCTTAGAGGTTTGCGGGCGTCCTGCCGCACCTCGGGCAACTGATCGACGGAAGCGACCGCGACGCGTTGCAGCAGAGTATTGATACGTTTCAGCGCGTTCCGGGGTTGGCGAGACAGCAGGAATGCCAGGGACTCGGGCAACCAGAGAGCGAGGATCGGAAGGATCAGCAACGTTGTTACGCCACCGTAAAAGAACACCGAACGCCACCCCATGGAAGGGATGATCTGCGCCGCGATGATGCCCCCTATCGTTGCGCCCAGTGCGTAGGCCGTGGATTGCAGACTGATGGCCAGACCGCGCCACTTCTTGTTTGCATACTCACCAGCGACAACGTAGCTGCTGGCCAGGATTCCACCGATACCGAGTCCCGTGATCAGTCGCAGCACGCCCAACATTTCGGGGGACGTCGCCCTGGATGACGCCAACATGCCGAGCCCCGCGATTGCGACACATAGCAGGATCAGCGGGCGTCGCCCGAAGCGGTCGGCCCAAGGGGCGATAAACAACGAGCCGATCGCCATTCCGACAAGCCCTGCGCTGAGCAGATAGCCGAGGTGAATGCCGCTGAGACCCCAGTCGGCGGAAATAGAGGCGGCAGTGAATGCCATCACCAATACATCGAAGCCATCCAACATGTTGATCAGAAAGCAGAGCGCAATCACGCCCCACTGGAAGCTGACCATGGGTTTTTCATCCAACTGTTGCCCAATCGACTGGCTCATGTGATCAGGCTCCGAGGCTGTGGGTAGGGAGTTGGTGTGAACGATGGGCAGCCGAAGTCGCCTCGCTATGCAGGGGGTACAGGGTGTACATGTCGATACCTTCTTGTTTTTGTTGGTCTGTGGAGCATGCAAGGTGCCTCGGAGCCAGCAACTCGACTCCGGGGCGGCAGGGTGCTCAGGTCGATGGAAGGCCTGAGTCAGCCGGGAAAATCAGCGTTCAGGCCGGGCTGAAGGTCTTGTGTGGGTCGATGACGAATTTTTTCGGCACACCGGCATCGAACTCGCCATACCCCTGCGGTGCCTGGTCCAGGCTGATCACCTGTACACCCACCACTTCGGCGATGTTGATGCGGTCCCACATGATGGCTTGCATCAGCTGGCGGTTGTACTTCATCACCGGGGTCTGGCCGGTGTGGAAGCTGTGGGATTTGGCCCAGCCCAGACCGAAGCGGATGCTCAGGCTGCCCATTTTCGCAGCGGCGTCCACCGCACCCGGATCTTCKGTCACGTACAGGCCCGGGATACCGATTTTGCCCGCCACCCGTACCACGCCCATCAGCGAATTGAGCACGGTGGCTGGCGCTTCATGTTGCACGCCGGCATGCCCGTGACCGCGCGCTTCGAAGCCTACGGCGTCGACGGCGCAATCCACTTCCGGTTCGCCCAGCAGCGCAGCGATTTGTTCGTGCAGCGGGGTGTCCAGGGACAGGTCGGCGATCTCAAAACCCTGCGCCTTGGCATGCGCCAGGCGAACGGTGTTGACGTCACCGATGATCACCACCGCAGCACCCAACAGGCGAGCGGAAGCAGCCGCCGCCAGGCCGACCGGGCCGGCACCGGCGATGTACACGGTGCTGCCTGGGCCTACGCCGGCAGTCACTGCGCCGTGGTAACCGGTGGGCAAGATGTCGGAGAGGCAGGTCAGGTCGCGGATTTTTTCCATCGCGCGATCACGGTCGGGCAGTTTCAGCAGGTTGAAGTCGGCGTACGGCACCATCGCGTATTCGGCCTGGCCGCCGGTCCAGTCGCCCATGTCGACATAACCGTAGGCACCGCCCGGACGGGCCGGGTTAACGCTCAGGCAAACGCCAGTGTGCATTTCCTTGCAGGAGCGGCAGCGCCCGCAAGCCACGTTGAACGGTACGGACACCAGGTCGCCGATTTGCAGGTTTTCGACGTCGCTGCCTTTCTCGATCACTTCACCGGTGATTTCGTGTCCCAGCACCAGACCGGTCTGAGCGGTGGTACGACCGCGCACCATGTGCTGGTCGGAGCCACAGATGTTGGTGGAGATCACCTTGAGAATGACCGCATGCTCGATCTTGCGACCGCGCGGGTCCTGCATTTTCGGGTAGTCGATTTTTTGTACTTCTACTTTCCCGGAGCCGAGATACACCACACCACGATTGCCAGACATGCTTTTTCCTTTAAAGAAGTTGTTGTTATGTAAAGGTGCGCACTGAGTTGAGTGCGCGTGCGTCGTGCGCTCAAAAACTGGATTGGCGAAGTTGCTCGATAATTCGGCGGGCGCGATTGGCACCGACATCGACGTGTATGTCGATCATCGGGCGCGTGCCGAACCGGCACATGTTCTGGTACTGGGCTTCAATAATTACCTTGTCTTCATCGAAGGTCATGACCGTTTGCTCAACAACCTTGGCCTTGATGGTTTCGGGATCGCTTTCGGGATTGGTGGCAATGGTCCAGAAATAGTGACTGGTGGTTTCGGTTTCTGGCGTTACCCCATGGAAACCGCGCATATGGAAACCACCACGATCAGGGTCATCGAGGGACTCGGTGCCGGAATTAACAGCACCGGTCCAGATACGCAGATGACTGACGTGAAATTCGATTTCCTGCCACCGGTCCACGGTGCCTTTGAAGGGGTAGGCGGCCGTGTAGGTGGGTGGTGGAACCGAGTTCGGCATATGGCGCACGACCCGCACTACGTCGCCTTCACTTTCCACATTCATCCGAGCATTCATGTGGATGCTGGCGTTACCACCGATGGTGCGCAGGTGGACATAGCCCAGATGGCTCAAGTCCATGAGGTTGTCGTGGATTAACTGATAAGGCGCGTCGTAGTGATACACGTCGCCTTCGAACAGGTACTTGCCACTGCTGTGAACAGGGTAGGTCGGCGGCTCACAGTTCGGCTCGGATTGCGCCGTGCTGCCAAACCATATCCAGACGATCTGGTCCTGCTCGCGTACGTGATACGCGGGCACTTTGGCTTTGCTCGGTACCTTGTCCTGACCCGGGATTTCGACGCACTTCCCACGCTCATCGAACAGCAGGCCATGGTAGCCACAACGAATACCGGACTCTTCGAGTGTGCCGTTCGACAGTGGCAGCGCTCTATGGCAGCAGCGGTCTTCCAGCGCAGCGACGTCGCCGTTGGCTTTGCGAAACAGTACGACAGGCTTGTTGAGTAATGTCCGGCCCACGGGTTTGTCCTTCAACTCCCATCCCAGGGCAGCGACGTACCATTGGTTCAGGGGAAAGCTGGGCAAAACAGGCGCCGGAATTTCTTCGGCAAGTGTTTGGAGAGTGGATGTGTTCATGGTGTTCTCCATGTTGATGTTGTTGTTTGAGTTCACAGATCAAGAACCAAGCGTGAGGATTTGGCGCGCGAGCAGCAGGGGGTAAAGCAGTCGTTTGCGGCTTGTTCGGCCACGGTCAGGAACTTGTCCCGATGTTCCGGGATGCCCTTGATTACACGGGTTACGCAGGTGCCGCAGACGCCTTGCTCGCAGGATGACTCGATCGCTATGCCAGCCTCGTCCAGCACTTCGAACACCGTGCGTTCGGCAGGAATCTGAAAAACCTGGCCAGTGCTTGCCAGTTCAATTTCGAAGGGCAGATTGGCGCTTTGATCGATAGGGTCTGCGGCGAAGAACTCTTTGTGTACCTGGTTCTGCGACCAGCCAGCGTTCTGAGCAGAGTCGAGGATGTAGTTCATGAAACCGCCAGGCCCACAGACATAGAGATGGGTGCCAGCGTCTGGTGCTGCCAGCAAGGCCGACGCATCCAGCTTCTGTATTTGAGCGCCACTGTCGTCATGCAACTTTATGCGACTGGCAAAAGGCGTTTGCGCAAGCATCGCAACGAACGCCGCGCGTTCGCTGGATCGAAAGCAGTAGTGCAACTCGAAGTCGGCCCCTTGATGTGAAAGCTCATAGGCCATGGCCAGCATGGGTGTGATACCGATACCGCCGCCAAACAGCAGGTGTCGGTTGGCTGAGCGATCAAGCGGGAAAAGGTTGCGCGGAGTGCTGATGGTCAGCGTTTGTCCTGACCGAATCTGCTCGTGCATAGCCTTGGAGCCGCCACGGGAACTCGGGTCCTTGAGCACGCTGATCAGGTAGCGATGGCGCTCCTTGGGATCGTTGCACAAGGAGTACTGCCGAGTGAGGCCCTCGGCGATGTGGATGTCGATGTGGGCACCGGCTTCGAACGCCGGTAGTGCGCTGCCGTCTGCCGCACATAATTCGAAACTGCAGATGCCTTCGGCTTCGTCTGCTTTGCGGGTGACGTTGACTTGAAGCATGACTTGTCCCTCCACATTGAAGTGGCTGCTGAAAAAAAAGCATGAGTTAGAGCGTTAGCTGGGGATGGGTCAGCCGGTCGCTGGCACGTGGGGGACGATTATTTGCTTGAGCAAGACGAAGGGGCTGAAATTGAAAAAGTTCATGATCAAAACCCGATAATTATTTTTATGTGGTAGGGCGACGGCCTATCATGCAGGTCATCGCCCGTGACGTTCGGTAGAGAAATCCTCCGATTATTTAGTTGCGGTGTCAACTAATATTCAACGACCCGCCGATCCAAGGTGTTCGCTCAATGTCCGCAGAATCCCAACTGAATCTGACTCGTTACGTCCCGGCCCTCCTGAATTTCCTGTCCAATAAGCTCTCTGCCGGGGCCTCACAGTGCTATCGCAAGCATTTCGGCATAGGTGTGGTCGAGTGGCGAATGCTCTCGATGCTCGCCGTGGAAAATGACATCACCGCCAATCGGATTTGTCAGACGATTGGTCTCGACAAGAGCGCTGTCAGCCGTTCACTGCAGTCCCTGGAAGTGGCAGGGCACATTTGCAGCCAGGTAGATTCAAAGGATGCGCGGCGCTACACCGTGAGCCTGACTGACAGCGGAAAAGCGCTGCATGGTCGAGTGTTGAAGGTTGCCCTGGAACGCGAGCGACGCCTGCTCAGCGGGCTCTCTGCCAAAGAAGTGGACACCCTTATCGAGTTGTTGGGGCGCATGCATGCCCAGGTCTCCAACGTGAACGATTACGATCCGGTAGATGCTTGACCCTGGGCTTGCGTCTGCTTTCAACTCTACCCTTGGAAAATCCTCGCGTACGTTTCAGATATCGCGATTGCCGATAGGTCGCATCCCGACAAGTGATTAGTCAGCGCCCCTGTCTCAAGGCACCCTGTTCCCGTTGCTCATACTTCCAGTCTGCAATGGATACTGCATGCGTTATCGACGTCTCGACCTGAACCTGCTGGTGGCCCTGGATGCCTTGTTGAGCGAATGCAGCGTCAGCAGGGCCGCCGAACGTTTGTGCCTGGGCCAGTCGGCAACCAGTTCGGCGCTCGGGCGTTTGCGTGAGCATTTCAATGACCCGTTGCTGGTTCAGGTAGGACGGCGCCTGGAACCCACGGCATTGGGTTTGGAATTGCTGCCCAAAGTACGTCAAGCGCTGGCGCTGACGCGGGAGATTGTCGATGCACCGGTCAATTTTGAACCGGCCCATTGCACTCGGCACTTCACGTTGGTGGCTTCCGACTACGTGGCTGGCGTGCTGCTGCCAGCGGTCAGTCTTGAATTGGCCCGTGTCGCGCCGGGCGTGCGTTTGAGCCTGCGGGACTTACCTGTACCGCGTGGCGGTGATGTGGTCAGCGAAGCGCTCGATTATCGTCGCAGTGATTGTGTGATTGTGCCGCAGCGCAGGGTGAACCCGGCTTACCCCCACATTCCGCTCATGAGTGATCAGCTGTGTTGCATCGTCTGCGCTAAGCAACCGAAGTTCGCCGACGGCTTGAGCCTGGCCAATTATTGCGAGGCGGAGCACGTGGTCCGCGAGTTTGCCGATGGCCGGAATCTGGCGATGGATGCCGTGCACCTGCATGAGCTGGGCGTTCAACGGCGAGTGGCGGTGGCCCTTGAAAGCTTCGTCCTGATGCCCGAATTTATCGTCGGTACCGCGCGGATCGCCACCGTATTTCGCCGACAGGCGCAGCGTTTCGCTCAGCATTATCCACTGCGAATCCATCCAACACCGCTGGCTTTTCCCGAGGCTGTTCAAGTGCTGCAATGGCATCCCTATCAAGACCATGACCCGGCCATGCTGTGGTTTCGCGGCCTCTTGCTGGAACAGGCCGCGCTGCTTGATCAGCAGGACAGCTGATCACCGTTATCCGCCACCAACCCAACCTGGTCGATAGCCTGTAAAGCGCATCGCTCGTCATTGTCCGAAGTGTCGCCGCTGATGCCAATGGCGCCGAGAACCAGTCCTTCGGCATTGCGAATCAGCACACCGCCGGCGACGGGAATCACCTCGCCGCCAGTC
>NZ_JBFULH010000176.1:0-8088 GCF_056400445.1 Pseudomonas sp. P5_B2
GCCTGGCGCCGATTGTGGTGAAACAGATCTTCGCGACCCTGCGGGAGCTGGCCAAGACCGGCATGACCATCTTCCTGGTTGAGCAGAATGCCAACCACGCCCTCAGGTTGTCGGACCGGGCGTATGTGATGGTCAACGGTGAGATTCGCCTCACGGGCACCGGTAAGGAGCTGCTGGTGAACGAAGAGGTGCGTAACGCTTATCTCGGCGGCCATTGAATCTGCGTAGTTGAGCAAAAGCCCCGGCGCGCAATCGTCGGGGCTTTTTTATTTTGGAAAGAGTTGGTCTTTAAGTGTTTAGGCACAGGCTCGCGTGCAAGTCTGTTGTTAGTTAGTATGGCTATATACCTTTTCTAAACTAATTTAGAAGTGATGGGTGTTCTATATATCAATGCTCTTGGTTTATCTGGGTGCGGTTATCATGTGTTAAAAAATAGACATTGACACTGCGCGAAACCGTCTATACTTATCCGGCGTGCACTTGTGATGCCGCTAAATTTAAGTTGCTTTAGTTTGGCGCCAGTCAATGCATGATTTGCCTCTTATATAAAGAGGTATTATCCAAGTCTGTGGAGATGCGTAAAATGACTCATAAGATTTTTTGCAAAATGGCCCTGGCTAGCTTGGTTCTTTCCACGGTCAGCGCTGTTTATGCCGCGCCGGCACCCGAAGATATTACGTGTAAGGAGTTTCTTGCAGCGCCTTCAGCCCAAGCTCCAGTCGCACTTTGGTTATCCGTCGACAAGAATATTAATTCAAATGGGGGTTCTTTCACTAAAGAAAAACTTACAGCAGAAGTTCTTCCTGTATATATAGAAAAGTGCACAAAAAACCCGGAGAAAAAAGTATCTAGTTTTTCCGAGGAAATTAAGAAATTGTTCTGAATGATGTCGTCACGAACCTGAGGCGCTTGTCGGTACTTTAATGCCGGCGAGCGTTTATCGTTTTGTTGAGTTCGATTGGTAATACGGGAAAAGTTGGTTGAATCATTTTCCTGACCTGGTTTTCAAGAACCGATTGCTGGCCGGCGAATATTCCCCATAGGGTGTGCGCGGCGTCGTCATCCCGGGTGTAATCAGGACGGCGGATATAAATCACTTCATGATCATTTCTCGATTCGTCACCATTCCCTGTGAGAGCGAGCCTGTCTCCGGGCGGCGCTCCCATAGGGGCTGGCAGAAGCTTTCTTGAAATTGTGGAAAACAATATTCACAAGCTCTCAAAGCGCGACATAAAGCCGCTGTAAATAGTTGTTTTATCACTGTTTTGACTTGTCCCCGTTTGCTGTGGAGCTGGCTGTGAATAACGTGGGAGTAGCTGTCTGGACGCCTTTAAATACGTGGCTTGCAGCGATGTGGTTATTTTTTGATCAGGCGTTTTTGCGGGGCTTGAGGATAGCGTTGTCAACCTTTTTATTACCGGTTGAATCAGGGCGAAACGGGCGCTAACTGCCTGTGGATAAGTCTGTGGTTAAACTCTGGAAAGACTCGGCTAATGGCCGTCGTTACTGGCTTGGCGCCATCGCTGGTTTGCAGGGGTGATCGTGCAAAATGCCATGGGCTACACCGCGCGGCGGCGAGGGTCAAGTGAAAAACTTTTCTAACTCCCCGCAAAGCCTTGTACACAGCGGCTTCCAGCATTTTCACTTGCCCCCGGAAACTGTGGACCGGCCTGTGGATAACGTGCGCGTACATGGCTGCAAGCCACGGGGCGTATGGCGCTAACAAGGTTGGTTGTTTTTTGCACAGCTCTTGTGATGGTTGCCGCTGTGAGCAAGGCCGGGCATGCTGCCAGCTGACTTTCTATTCCAAGGGCTGCCCGTCAGCCGTAGCAAGGAGAACACGATGTCCAACACCCTGTTTATTACCGGCGCGACCTCCGGTTTTGGTGAAGCCTGTGCCCGCCGTTTTGCCGAGGCTGGCTGGAAACTGGTGCTGACAGGCCGTCGTGAAGAGCGCCTTACGGCCCTGTGTGCCGAGTTGTCGAAGCAGACCGAGGTGCACGGTCTGGTGCTCGACGTGCGTGACCGCAAAGCCATGGAGGAAGCGATTGCCAACCTGCCACCGTCATTCGCCAAGCTGCGCGGGCTGATCAACAACGCCGGTCTGGCACTCGGTGTTGATCCGGCGCCCAAGTGCGATCTCGATGATTGGGACACTATGGTCGACACCAACATCAAAGGCCTGATGTACAGCACCCGTTTGTTGCTGCCGCGCCTGATTGCCCATGGCCGTGGCGCCGGCATCGTTAACCTCGGCTCCATCGCCGGCAATTATCCGTACCCGGGCAGCCACGTGTATGGGGCGAGCAAGGCATTCGTTAAACAGTTTTCGCTGAACCTGCGTTGCGACCTGCAAGGCACAGGCGTGCGTGTCAGCAACATCGAGCCGGGCTTGTGTGAAAGCGAGTTCTCGCTGGTGCGTTTCGCCGGTGACCAGGAGCGTTACAACGCGACGTACGCGGGGGCGGAGCCGATCCAGCCGCAGGACATCGCCGAGACCATTTTCTGGGTGCTGAACGCGCCGGCGCACATCAACATCAACAGCCTGGAACTGATGCCGGTGAGTCAGACGTGGGCTGGTTTCTCAATCGAGCGTAATGCCAAGGCTTAAGACCGCGTAACGGCCATCGCGGGCAAGCCACGCTCCCACAGTTTTGTGTTGAATCGCCATTTTGCGAACGCCACAAACCCCGTAGGAGCCGAGCTTGCTCGCGATAGCTATCTTTCAGTCAGCGAAGATATTCGACCAGCCCGCGATAGCAGGTCGCCAAGTGATAAGGCGTCGTCGACGGCATGTCCTTGCGGCTGACTTCGCCTTGCTCATCGCGACACTCATACCAGCCACCCGCATGCAGAAAGCGCTGCTGTAACGCCTGTAACTGACGCAGCACAGAAGCATCGCTGTTTGGCCGCAAGGTCAGGGCGCGCAGGTATTCAGCCTGAGCCCAGATGCGCTGGGTGGCATCCTTCGCAGAGCCATCCAGAGTGAGCATCGCCACGACTGCACCGGTATATGGATCAACGCCCAGTTGCTCGGTAACGGCAAACGCATTCAACAGCGAAACATGCAGTGTGGAGCCGCGCAGCAATGGTGAAGATTCCAGCAAGAAATACCACTCGAATTGATGACCCGGTTCAAACCAGTTATCCACAGCTCCCAAGGGCTTTTCCATCAGCACGCTCTGTTGCGGATCGATGAAGCGCTTCTGCATGCCTGTGCATAATTCAACGAGCGCACGCTGCACGACGGTGTCCTCGCGCACCGACAGGGTCGCAAGGAAGGCTTCGGCCAAATGCATCAGGGGATTTTGCAGAGGCCCGGAGTTGAGCGATGACCAGTCTCGGTCGAGGCTGGCTTCGTAAAGGCCGTCGCCTGTCGCGAAACGCTGAGCGATCACTTCCAGCGCCGCATTGAGCGCCGATTCCACCAATGGCTCGCGAACCTTGTCCCAGTAATTGGCGCAGGCAAACAGGATGAACGCGTGGGTATAGAGGTCTTTACGCTGGTCGAGCGGTGCGCCGTACGGATCGATGCTGTAGAACCAGCCGCCATGTTCAGCATCGTGGAAACGCTGCTGCAGAGAGCGGAACAGCGTGGCGGCACGCTCTTCGGCGTCCTGCACCTGGCCGATCAGGCTGGAAAATACATACAGCTGCCGTGCGCAGGCCATGGCCCGGTAGCGTTGAGGGGCTAGCGGTTGATGTTCCGCGTCCAGTGCTTCATACGGCAGCCCCATGTCGGCATTCCAGCCGGGTCCTTGCCAGAGCGGCACGATCACGTCCTGGAAGTGCTGTTGCACCGAGGCGAACAGGGCGGTCAATTCAGGCTGGGAGGCGGAGCGGGAAACAGGCGGCATTGGCTGGCGTCGTCACGGCAGGGTTGGTTGCGCGACATGTTAGCAGAGTGAGCGCCTTGATCGTTCCCACGCTCCGCGTGGGAATGCCTCATCGGACGCTCCGCGTTCGGCTGTTGGGACGCAGAGCGTCCCGGGCTGCATTCCCACTCAGAGCGTGGGAACGATCATCAGCCTGCGAGCAACCAGACCCCAGTCGCTGCGGAAGCGGCACCCGCCAACCGAACCAGCGGTGCCGCCGCTTGCGGCAACACGCGAACGACCGCATAACCCGCTGCATGCAACGCCGCCGTCGCCGCCACAAACCCGGCCGCATATGCCCAAGGGCTCGACATGTCCGGCAACTCCAACCCATGCGCCACACCGTGGAACAGCGCAAACAACGCCGTCGCGCCCACCGCCATGCTCAGTGGCGGACGCACCGCCAGCGCCACTGCCAGACCCAGTGCCAGCACCGATGCCGCAATCCCGCCTTCCAGCGCCGGCAGGTTCAGCCMTTCAAACCCCAGCAACCCGCCGATCAGCATGGTGCCGACGAACGTGCATGGCAGCGCCCAGCGCGCCGCGCCTTTTTGCTGCGCCGCCCACAGGCCGACCGCAATCATCGCCAGCAAGTGATCGAGGCCGCCAATCGGGTGCCCAATGCCGGCGATCAAGCCATTGTCGCCATGACCCGGATGGGCGAAGGCGATGGCCGGGGTCAGCAGCAGGGCCACGGCGCCCAGAATGCGTTTCAGTGTCATGGATAAGCTTCCTTGTTGATAAGTCGTGATCAGGCCGCTGTGAGCAGGCCCTGGCGTTCGATGAAGGCGATGATCTCTTCAAGCCCCAGACCGGTTTTCTGGTTGCTGAAGACAAACGGTTTGCCGTTGCGCATGCGTTTGGTATCGCTGTCCATCATCTCCAGCGATGCACCTACCAATGGCGCGAGGTCGACTTTGTTGATCACCAGCAAATCGGATTTGCAGATCCCGGGCCCGCCCTTGCGTGGCAGCTTGTCGCCGGCCGAAACGTCGATCACGTAGATGGTCAGGTCGGACAGTTCAGGGCTGAAGGTGGCCGAGAGATTGTCGCCTCCGGACTCCACCAGAATCAGGTCCAGCCCCGGAAAGCGGCGGTTCAGTTGATCCACGGCTTCGAGGTTGATCGAGGCGTCTTCGCGGATCGCCGTGTGCGGGCAGCCGCCGGTTTCTACACCGATGATCCGCTCCGGCGCCAAGGCTTCGTTGCGCACCAGAAAGTCGGCATCTTCGCGGGTGTAGATGTCGTTGGTGACGACGGCCAGGTTGTAACGCTCGCGCAGGGCCAGGCACAGGGCCAGGGTCAGGGCGGTTTTGCCGGAACCGACCGGGCCGCCGATGCCGACGCGCAGGGGTTGTGTGTTCATGTGGTTCTCCATATTAAAGGCCCTAGGAACGGAACAGGCGGCTGTACTGACGCTCATGGGCCATGCACGCCAGGGACAGGCCAAATGTGGCGCTGCCGTAGTGATTTGGGTCGATTCGTGTGGCGTCCTGCTGGGCTTGTTGCAACAGCGGCACCAGTTCGCTGGTCAGGCGTTGCGCGGCTTGCTGACCCAGCGGCAAGGTTTTCATCAGCACCGCCAATTGGTTTTCCAGCCAGCTCCAGAGCCATGCGGCCAGCGCATCCTGCGGACTGATCCCCCAAGCCCGGGCGGCCAGCGCCCAGCCGAGGGCCAGGTGCGGTTCGGGGCGTTGTTCGAGGAAGGCGCGGGCGGGGGCATCCAGCTCCGGTAAGCCGTTGAGAAGTTGCTGCAAGGAATAGCCCATCTGACGGCTTTCCTGATGCAGCTCGCGGGTTTCCCGACTGGCCCGGTGTTCTTCACAGCGTTGCAGCAACTCGGCCCAGTTTTCATCAAAGGCAGCCACGCAATGGGCGAGCAACAGCGGCGCTTCGAACCGTGCCAGGTTCAGCAGCAGCTGGTCGCTGATCCAGCGTCGTGCGCTGCCCGAATCGCACACTCGACCGTTATCCACGGCCATTTCCAGACCTTGGGAGTAGCTGTAGCCGCCAATCGGTAGTTGCGGGCTAGCCAGGCGCAGCAGCGCCCAGGCCGGGTTCATAAACGGACGCCGAACTGATGCAGTTTCGGCGGGTAGTTGAAGTCTTCGTCGCCGTGTCGCGAATGGTGATGGCCGCCACCATAGGCACCGTGTTCCGGCTGGAACGGCGCTTCGATGTTTTCGACCTTCGCTTCCAGCTGTTCGAGCATGGCTTTAAGCACGTAGTCGTCGAGCAGGCGCAGCCAGCCATCACCGATTTGCAGGGCAACGTGGCGATTGCCGAGGTGATAGGCCGCGCGGGTCAATTCGAAGGCATTGCCGCAGGTGACGTGCAACAGTTGTTCGGGGCGGGCGCAGACGCGCACGATACGGCCGTCTTCGGCTTGCAGGCATTCGCCGTCATACAGCGGCGGCTGGCCGCGCTCCAAAAACAGCCCGACGTCTTCACCTTCGGCACTGAAACAGCGCAAACGGCTTTTACTCCGGGCTTCGAAATTCAGGAGCAATTCGGCGGCCCAGACGGGTTGAGGGTCGACTCTGCGATGAATCACCAGCATCGGAAGGCTTCCAGCAATGGACAATACTCAGGCTAGAGCAAGGGGCTTGCCAATCGGGCGATACGTAGGAAATGCCTGTCGGAGCTTAGTGGGGGATTCGGGGGGTTGCAGGATTTTGAGCGCTAGTGGTGCGAGGGTGTTTGCGTTGCACCGAATTGATGCGCCGAATGGTTTTCGTGGGAGCGAGCCTGCTCGCGAAGCCGTCAGCACAGTCAACATTTGAGGTGAATGACCTCTTATTTCGCGAGCAGGGTTATTCCGTGCTGCCAAGTCCTTGCCAATGCTTGAGACCGATAAAGATGAAGCGCAGTTGCTGGGTGATCTTGGCCTGAGGCGTCAAATGCTCGGGGAGCGCCTCGGCCGGCGGGTCGATAATGTCGGGCAGGGTCGCGAACACACTTTTAACGATCAGATCAGCCATCACACTCAAGTCAGCGATACCGAGGTGTTGCAGCTTGGGCATCAAGGACAAGTCAGCTGCCAAATCCGAGCTGATGTCTTCTCGCAATCGCCCAATCGCCAGCCGCACCGGCAACGATCCGCCGTACTGTTCGCGGGCAAGAAACAGAAACTGCGAGCGATTGGCGCTGACCACGTCGAGAAAGATCCGCACCGACGCATCAATAATGCCGCCCATGACGAATTCGTTATGGCGCACCAGGCGGATGGTTTCGCGGAAGGTCTGACCGACTTCGCTCACCAGCACCAGGCCCAATTCATCCATATCGGCGAAATGCCGATAGAAACCGGTGGGCACGATGCCGGCGGTTCTCGTCACTTCGCGCAGGCTGAGGCTGCCGAATCCTCGGCCGCATTCCATCAGATGGCGAGCAGCATCCATCAGGGCGTTGCGGGTTTGTTGTTTCTGTTCGGCGCGGGGCAGCATCGCAAGGGTGTTTTCTGGACAGGACAGCGGCGCACTCTAGCAAATCGGCTTCGCTGGCGTCGAACGACAATCGGGGGATCAGGCGAGGAAATGCATCGCTCTATAAGTCAAAAGCCCAATCCGGGGATTGGGCTTTTTCTCAGGGCGGCCATAGGGCTTAGCTCGTAGCGCTGTTGCGTTCGATCACACGGTCACCACCACCTTCGGCCAGGGTTTGACCTTGTGGGGTGCGATCGGAACCGCCTTCAGCCAGGGTTTGGCCTTGTGGGGTGCGATCGGAACCGCCTTCAGCGAGAGTTTGGCCTTGTGGGGTACGGTCGGAACCGCCTTCAGCCAGGGTCTGGCCTTGTGGAGTGCGGTCGGAACCATCTGCAGCGACAGTTTGGCTGAACACCGAATGACTGTCTTTGACTTGCGGAGTGGCTTGATCAGGGGCTGGCAGAGCGAAAGCAGTGCTGGCTAGCATCGAGAGGGTCAGGCTAAGCAGTAGTTGGCGTTTCATGATGAGTTGCTCCTTGGGGGGGCGGTAAAGTGGGTACGAGGGCAATGCTACTCTCGAAAAATCGATATCAAAGTTCATAAACGCAATGGTAATAATCAACGGAATTGATTGTTCTGCTGCAAGCCTCTAAAACGGGCGTTTTCAGCGAGTATTTTTGCCCTGGAACGGGTAGTTTCGACTCGCTCGCGCCGCACAAAAGTGCGGGTCGGTAACGCTGCCTGAAGTGAGCAAGGTGCCCCCGACCGATTATTTGAACGTTATTGTG
>NZ_JBFULH010000177.1:0-8026 GCF_056400445.1 Pseudomonas sp. P5_B2
AGTCCGGTGTACGCGGTATATCTGATGCACCGAGATAGCAGATTTTACGACGGCTTCGCCGCCGGACGCAGCCTTCGGCAGCTGCTACAAAGGCCGGTGAGCTTACCGCTGATGGTGAACCGCTCTATTGCACTGCATCAAGCATTTATACGGGCATGAGCGGCCAGACGATTGATCGCTCGTTCGAGCTCTTCCAGTGCGACGGGCGCTTTCGAATCCTGTTGTTTGAGCAGCGTCTCACTGCGCTGGCAGGCGGCCCGCAGTTGCGGGACGCCGCAATAACGGGTTGCCCCGTGCAAACGATGGACGCGCTCGATCAAAGCATTCTGGTCATTGCTTTCCCGGGCCGTGCGAATGGCCTCGCGATCGGCTTCCAACGAGGCCAGCAGCATCGCCAGCATGTCTGCCGCCAGATCCGCTTTACCCGCAGCCAGACGCAATCCTTCCTCGGGGTCGAGTACTTGCAAATCATGCCCGCTGCCGTGGCTGTCGCTGGAACGTTCCGGCCCGTGGTTACGCAGGGCCAGGCCTGTCCACTTCAGTACCACCTGCGCCAATTGCCGCTCGCTGATGGGTTTGGTCAGGTAATCGTCCATACCGCTTTGCAGCAGCGCACGTTTTTCATTGGCCATGGCGTGGGCGGTGAGGGCCACGATCGGCAGTGGTGTGCAGTGTCGCTCGCTTTCCCACTGACGAATCGCTTCGGTACTTTGACGCCCATCCATGCCGGGCATTTGCACGTCCATCAACACCAGGTCGAAGGTTTCGTTGTGCACCGCCTTGACCGCTGCATAACCACTTTCCACGGCCAACACCTTGGCGCCCATGTCTTCGAGCAGGGTTTGTACCAGCAACAGGTTGGCCGGGTTGTCATCGACACAAAGCACTTTCGGCGCACGACTGGACAGCGGTTCGCCCGGTTCGTTGCGCTGCTGGCGTGGGTTGACCAGATCGGACAAGGCCCGGCGCAGTTTGCGGGTGCAGGCCGGTTTGGCCTGAAGCTGACTGTGCGGGTTAGGCACCGAAAGATGGAATAGTGTTTGCTCGGTGGTTGGACACAGCACCAGGACTTTGCAGCCCAAGTGTTCGAGGTCCCAGATGTGCTGGTTGAGACGTTCCGGCGGCATGTCATTGCTGGTGATGCCAAGCACCGCCAGGTCGATGGCCTGATCGGTCTGGTGCGCGCCGGTCACACCATTGGTCAGGCTTTCCAGGGTATTGAACGGCGTTACGCTCAGGCCGCAATCTTCCAGTTGATGCTGCAATGCCTGCCGTGCCAGGTCATGGTTTTCCAGTACTGCCACGCGACGTCCAAGCAGGGGAGCGCCTGGCAGGTCTTCAGCGTCATCGCGGGTCTTGGGCAGGCTCAGGCTGATCCAGAACTCCGAACCTTCGCCCGGTGTACTGTCGACGCCAATCTCGCCGCCCATCTGTTCAATCAGTCGCTTGGAAATCACCAACCCCAACCCCGTACCGCCGGGTTGCCGGGACAACGAATTATCGGCCTGGCTGAACGCCTGGAACAGCGCACGCACATCCTGGTTCGACAGGCCGATGCCGGTGTCCTGAATGCTGATGCGCAACTGCACGCTGTCTTCATGCTCTTCTTCAAGCATGGCGCGGGCAACGATGGTGCCTTCGCGGGTGAACTTGATCGCGTTGCTGACCAGGTTGGTGAGGATCTGCTTGAGCCGCAACGGGTCGCCCACCAGCGACAGTGGCGTGTCGCGATACACCAGGCTCACCAGTTCCAGCTGTTTGGCATGGGCCGCCGGGGCAAGGATGGTCAGGGTGTCTTGCAGCAGGTCGCGCAGGTTGAATGGAATATTGTCGAGCACCAGTTTGCCGGCCTCGATTTTCGAGAAGTCGAGGATCTCGTTGATGATTCCCAGCAGGCTATCAGCGGATTTTTCGATGGTGCCCAGGTAGTCGAGCTGGCGTGGCGTCAGTTCGCTTTTTTGCAGCAAGTGCGTGAAACCGAGAATGCCGTTGAGCGGCGTGCGGATTTCATGGCTCATGTTGGCCAGGAACTCGGATTTGATCCGGCTCGCTTCCAGGGCTTCCTTGCGCGCCAAGTCCAGTTCGATGTTCTGGATCTCGATGGTTTCCAGGTTCTGCCGCACGTCTTCAGTGGCTTGGTCGACGCTGTGCTGCAATTCTTCCTGGGCATTTTGCAAGGTGCCGGCCATGCGGTTGATACCGGACGCCAGGTCATCCAGTTCTTGACTGCCGAGGGGCGGCAGGCGGGTTTCCAGATGACCGTCCTTGAGTTGCGCCACCGCCAGTTTGATCTGGCTGATCGGTCGATTGATGGTCCGCCCCATCCGCAGTGCCAGCAGCGCCGCGCCGGCCAGACCCGCGGCGATCATCAGCAGGCTGGCAAACAGGCTGCGGTAGCCGCGCAGCAACATGCCGCTGTGGGAGAGTTCGAGTTCGACCCAGCCCAGCAGGCGGTTGGCTTCATCAGGAATCGAGGCGCCGGCCAGGTTGCGGTGTTTGCCGAACACTGGCAGCAGATAACGCGTCGCGTCGTTGCCGCTGCGGCGCAGCATCTGCGAGCCGTTGCCCACCGGCGCCTGGTTGAGCATGGTCGGGCCGGCGTGGGCCAGGGGCGTGCGGTCAGGGGCGAGGAAGGTCACTGCGCGCACATCCGCTGTTTCCAGCGATTGGGTGGCGATGCGCTCCAGCAGGTCATTGTCATGGTGAGCCATGGCCGGGGCCACCAAGGGTGCAAGCTGTTCGGCAATCATCTCGCCGCGTTGCAGCAATTGGGATTGCAGGTCGGATTGCTGCATCCAGGTGAAATAGCCGCCCAGAACCAATGCCATCAACGTCGTTGGCAACAAGGTCAGCAACAGCACGCGGCCTTTAATTCCCAGGTTCTTGAGCACGCATCTCTCCTGCATCCAGCGATTGATTGACCTGCGTGTACGTCCCGTACGCGCCACCGGGGCAGTGTAGCGAGTTGCAGGCAGGCAATCTTCGTAAAATTGATGTCGTCATTCGTCGGCTACTGCGCTGCTTTTAGCTTCAGAGCAAACCTTGGGTTGCCCATCGGCAGCCAATCTTGAATAATCGTCAACTGAGAATTATTTGCAGATACTCATGAATCCCATCTCTATTGGCCATCCCCGAATCCTTTCCATCGAAGACGACCTCGTGCTCGGTGCCTATGTGCATGAACATTTAGGCCGTTGTGGTTTTCAGGTGACCTGGTGTCAAAACGGCCAGGAAGGCCTGGCCATCGCGCGTCAGCAAACCTTCGATGTGGTGTTGATGGATATTCTGTTGCCGGGCCTGGACGGGCTTAATGTGTTGACGCAGTTGCGCCAGAGCCATTCCACCCCGGTGGTGCTGATGTCCGCACTGGGCGCCGAGGAAGATCGCATTAGCGGTTTTCGCCTGGGGGCCGATGATTATTTGCCAAAGCCGTTCAGCATGGCTGAATTGCGCGTACGCATCGAAGCGATCCTGCGTCGGGTGGCGCTCGACCGTCGACCGGCGCCGGCACCGGTGACCAGAGAAGCGGACAGTCTGCGTTTCGACGATGAGCTGTGTGAGGTGTTCTATGGCGAACACGCCGCCGGCATGACCCGCAGTGAGTACCGATTGCTGGAAACACTCAATCGCAATGACGATGAAGTGTTGAGCAAAGCCTTCCTGTATCAGCACGTGCTGCAACGCGGTTACGCCGCCCATGATCGCAGCCTCGATATGCACATCAGCCAGATCCGCCGCAAACTCAAGGGCATCGGTTATACCGAGCGGGAAGTGCGCACGGTCTGGGGCAAAGGGTATGTATTGAGTGCTGTCGATGAAATGGTCTGACCTGCCAGGGCGGCATTCACTGTTCTGGAAACTCGCCTGTTTGCTGGTAGCGTTTTGTCTGCTGATGATCTGGCTGAGCTGGTCCTGGGGCCGGTACATGGAACAGAAAAACCTGTTCTTGTCCGAAGAGGCCCGGCTCGCGCTAACCCGCTACGCCGCCGAAGCCGAGCAAGCCTGGAATCATCGCCAGAGTGCAGGCGTCGATGTATGGCTGGAGGGTGTCGGCAAGCGCGAGACGTCGTGGGTCGGTGTCATCGGCGCTGATTTGCAGTCCTTGAGCAGCTATCCGCTGACGGAAAAAGAAGTTCAGCGCCTGACCTTTTTGCGTGGTCTTGATTGGCCAACCAGTCGCCATACCAAAGGCTTGCCCTGGTTGCGCATCCCTTTTCCAAATGACCCGGCGGCCGGCAGCCTGGTGATTGAACTGCCCCAGCGCTTTGTCCCGGGGCAATACCGTCTTTTCTGGCGGGTGATCACCAACGGCATCATTCCAGGATTGTTCACGCTGTTGTTATGCATAGGTCTGTATCGACTGCTGGTCGTGCCATTGAACAGTCTGCGCGAACAGGCTAACGCCTGGCGTGCGGACCAGTTGAACGTGCGCTTGTCGAGCAGCACCACCAATCGTTCGGATGAACTCGGTGAGCTTGGCAGGGCCTTCGATCACATGTCCGAGCGCCTGCAAAGCACCGTGGCCTTGCAGCAACAATTGCTGCGCGACCTGTCCCACGAACTGCGCACACCGCTGAGCCGCTTGCGGGTGGCCAGCGAAAGTGAGGAGGGGCTGGCGGCGTTGCGCGAGCGTATCGGTCGGGAAGTCGATGGCATGCAGCGTCTGGTGGAAGACACGCTGCAACTGGCCTGGCTCGACACCGAGCGCTCACCGTTGCCCAACGAAGCGATCCAGATTCAAGCGTTGTGGGAAATGCTCACGGAAAATGCCTGCTATGAAAGCGGCTGGCCAAGCAGCCAATTGCACTGCACCGTGGATTMATCGTGTTGGGTTCGCGGCAACCTCAACACCCTGGCGCAGGCTCTGGAAAACATTCTGCGCAACGCGATTCGTCATTCGCCCAAGGGCGGCGTGGTGAGTCTCGGTGGGCAGCGCGTTGGCGACTTCTGGCATTTGCGGCTGGAGGATGAGGGTGGCGGGGTGGCAGAGGCAGATCTTGAACGGATCTTCAGTCCGTTCACTCGACTCGACGGCTCGCGACCGGGGGATGGCGGATTTGGGTTGGGGCTGAGCATTGCGAGTAATGCGGTGCGGCGACAGGGCGGGCGCCTTTGGGCTCAGAATACCGGGACGGGGTTGCGGCTTAATATGCGATTGGTGGCTGATGTTGATGGTGTCAGAGATGACGCCATCGCGAGCAAGCTCGCTCCCACAGTGGAGATGAGTTGCCCACAAATGGCCTGATCCACACAGTTCCCCTGTAGGAGTGAGCCTGCTCGCGATGAGGTCCTCCCGGCCAACGCTGTTCTACTTTGCCGATACGTAGGCGGCGCGACGAAAAAGTCTCACCACTGGTGCGACAAATACGTTGGGCCCATATTCTGTTGATTTTCATCCAGAATAATCCCTGTACACAGTGCTTATTCCCATAAGCCATAAGCACCACACTTTGCGTGATATGGCCTGCGAAGGTTTGTCGGTATGATAGTCGCCCCCGCAGTCTGGATTGCGAATACGCCATGACCTTGCAGTACCCAACCATCGCCGATTGCGTCGGCAACACTCCGCTGGTTCGTTTGCAGCGCCTGCCCGGCGCCACCAGCAATACCCTTTTGCTCAAGCTCGAAGGGAATAACCCGGCGGGTTCGGTCAAGGACCGGCCGGCGTTGTCGATGATCACCCGCGCCGAGTTGCGCGGGCAGATCCACGCCGGCGATACGCTGATCGAAGCAACGTCCGGTAACACCGGGATTGCGTTGGCCATGGCTGCCGCAATCAAGGGTTACAAGATGATCCTGATCATGCCGGACAACTCCAGCGCCGAACGTAAAGCTGCGATGACGGCGTATGGCGCCGAGCTGATTCTGGTCACCCAGGAAGAAGGCATGGAAGGTGCCCGCGACCTCGCTCAACGAATGGAAGCCGAAGGCCGTGGCAAGGTGTTGGACCAGTTCGCCAACGGGGATAATCCCGAAGCGCACTACACCAGCACCGGCCCGGAAATCTGGCGTCAGACCGAGGGCACCATCACCCATTTCGTCAGTTCGATGGGCACCACCGGCACCATCATGGGCGTCTCGCGCTACTTGAAAGAGCAGAACGAAGGCGTGCAAATCGTCGGCCTGCAACCAATGGAAGGCTCGGCGATTCCGGGCATCCGTCGCTGGCCGCAGGAATACCTGCCAAAGATTTATCAGGCGGATCGCGTCGACCGCATCGTCGACATGGCGCAAAGCGAAGCCGAGGACGTGACCCGCCGTCTGGCCCGCGAAGAAGGCATCTTCTGTGGCGTGTCCTCGGGCGGTGCGGTAGCAGCGATGCTGCGCCTGTCCCAAGAAGTTGAAAACGCGGTGATCGTCGCGATCATCTGTGACCGTGGCGACCGTTACTTGTCGACCGGCATTTTCGACGCGCCTAACTGATGGCCAAGCACGAGAGAGGCCTGCGCTTCCAACCCACGGGCGGCAGCAAGGCCCCGCAAATCCCGACCGGCAAAAAGCAGCGCTTGAGCATTGAGCGTTTGGCCAATGACGGTCGCGGTATCGCCTTTTTTGAAGGTCGCACCTGGTTCGTCATCGGCGCGTTGGCCGGTGAAGAAGTCGAGGCGCGGGTGTTGGGCGCCCATGGCAAAGTGGTCGAGGCGCGCACCGAGCGTGTGTTCCAGGCCAGCGAATTGCGTCGCCCGGCACCGTGCCCGCACGCCGGTCGCTGTGGCGGCTGCAGTGTGCAGCACCTGCCCCATGCCGAACAACTTGCCCTGAAACAGCGCATGCTCGCCGAGCAATTGTCGAAGGTCGCCGGTGTCGAACCGCAAGAGTGGGCTGCGCCGTTGAGCGGTCCGGAATTCGGTTACCGCCGTCGCGCCCGGGTAGCGGTGCGCTGGGACATGAAGGCGAAAAAGCTCGAAGTCGGATTCCGTGCCGCAGGCAGTCAGGACATCGTTGCGATCAACGAATGCACGGTGCTGGTACAGCCTTTGCAGCCGATCATGACTCGCTTGMCGGAGATGCTGCGTCGCTTGAGCAAACCTCAGGCGCTGGGGCATGTGGAATTGTTCAGTGGTTCGTCGTTGGCTGTATTGCTGCGGCACATGGCGCCGTTGTCTGACGCCGACATGACGATCCTCAAGGATTTCTGCGCTTTCCATGAGGCCCAATTGTGGCTGCACGGAGAGGGCGAACCGCAACCGGTCGAAGCTGAGCACTCGCTGGGTTATCGCCTGGAGCAATGGGATCTGGACCTGGCCTACCGGCCCGGGGATTTCATTCAGGTCAATGCCGGGGTCAACGAGGCTATGGTGGCCCAGGCGCTGGACTGGCTCAAGCCTCAGGCAGATGAGCGGGTACTGGATTTGTTTTGTGGTTTGGGTAATTTCGCCCTGCCGCTGGCCAAGGTCGTTCGTGAAGTGGTGGCGGTGGAAGGTGTGCAGGCCATGGTCGAGCGCGCCGCCGTCAATGCGGCTAGCAATAATCTGCATAACACGCAGTTTTTTCAGGCCGATTTATCCCAGCCTTTGACTAATGGCGAATGGGCGCGCGAAGGCTTTTGTGCGGTACTCTTGGACCCACCGCGTGACGGTGCTTTCGAGGTGGTGCGCAAGCTGGCGTCCCTGGGTGCCAAACGGGTGGTGTATGTGTCGTGCAACCCGGCAACGCTGGCGCGCGACACGGTTGAATTGATCAAGCAGGGCTACCGGTTAAAACGTGCCGGGATTCTCGATATGTTTCCTCAAACGGCACATGTCGAGGCCATGGCGTTATTTGAAGCGAGCTAGGACTGCTCGTCTGGTCCGACTGGCCCGCCCGTGCAACTCTCGCATGAGCCCCGTGAGGGCAATCGGGCAACGAAGGTCAGCGATTTGACGCATTGAATCTGCGTCATAGGGAAGGTAAGCAAGATGGTACAGGTGAGAGCACACCAGCCGATCAATACCGACGGCAGTATCAATCTCGAGGCTTGGCTCGATCATGCGGTCAGTGTCGACCCGGCACTGGATCGCGAAGCCTTGAAAGAAGCGTGTGAGTT
>NZ_JBFULH010000178.1:0-8016 GCF_056400445.1 Pseudomonas sp. P5_B2
ACTCCATCGTCACCGGAGCGAGAAGAGTTGGAGCGGCAACTTGAATCTCTTCGGCTCGACGTGCGCCGTCTACAACTTGAGCACGAACTGTTGATGAAGGCGAATGAACTCATAAAAAAAGATACGGGCATCGACCGGCAAGTCCTGACCAATAGGGAGAAGACATTGCTGACTGATGCCCTGAGGCAGACATACTCCTTGTCAGAGCTGCTTGAAGCGCTGGGCTTGGCCCGAAGCTCCTATTTCTATCATCGAGCCCGAATGCAGGTCGCGGATAAATACACCGAAGTGCGTCGTGCCATGGCGGACATCTTCGAGCTCAATCATCGCTGCTATGGTTACCGCCGGATGCGGGCGTCGCTGAGCAAGCAGCGTGTGCGTCTGTCAGAGAAGGTGGTGCAGCGCTTGATGAAGCAGGAATGCCTGGTCGTCGCCAAGCCGAAACGGCGTCGATACGGTTCCTACCTCGGGGAGATCAGTCCCGCGCCGGAAAACCTCGTCAACCGCGACTTCACGGCTGTTGCCCCAAATGAGAAATGGCTCACGGACATCACGGAGTTCCAGATCCCGGCCGGCAAGGTGTACCTGTCCCCCATGATTGACTGCTTCGATGGGCTGGTCATCAGTTGGACAATCGGCACGCGTCCAGACGCCGATCTTGTGAACACGATGCTGGATGTCGCCGTCGAAACGGTGGCCGGCAACAGCAAACGGCCAGTCGTTCACTCCGATCGCGGCGCTCACTATCGCTGGCCCGGCTGGTTATCGCGCATCGCTGATGCGAAGCTGATTCGTTCTATGTCGCGAAAGGGATGCTCGCCTGACAACGCGGCTTGTGAAGGCTTCTTCGGCCGGCTGAAAACGGAACTGTTCTATCCTCGCAACTGGCAGTCAACGAGCATTGAGCAGTTCATTCAGGCCCTGGATTCATACATTCGCTGGTACAACGAAAAACGAATCAAGATTTCTCTCGGTGCTCTCAGTCCTGTTGAGTATCGTGAGAGCCTGGGTCTCGCGGCATAACCAGTCCAAGTTTTTTGCCGCACCCCGGTGGGTCAGTTTTCAATCAGCGCCAACACCTCGACCCCATGACGGGCTGCAATGGCTCGTATGCTCGCTTTTTGACGGGTTACGCTGTCCTTGTCGTCTGCACCTTGGCGACGGGTCGAATAGCGAATGTAGGCGTATCCAGTAGGCATAGATCATCCTCAGCAATGGTGGAAGTCTACCCGGTGGAATGTGTGAGTAACAGCCACTAGGTCAAGACCAATCACATGCCTGTACGATTCCTGATCTACGTGGCAATCACCGCATTGACGCGGCTGCTGATCTCCAACGTCTCGCACCACAATCCGCCGGATGTCGGGATCATTTACCTGTGCGCCGGGATTCTGCTGCTGGCGTTTGCGATTCTGGTGGTGCGTTACGCCTCGTCGCAGTTTCCTTCGGTCAAGATCGCACACCCGCAACGCAAGGTCGGTGCGGGTTCCAGTGAGCATCCCGAAGTGGAGAAAGGCGAGCTTTAAAGCCTGATGGAAGATCGGGACTGGCCTTTGAACGGGGGCGGCGGCAGCGAGCGGTTGTCGCCGTCGGTCATGGCTTCGAGGATCGTCATGGCACTGTGGCCTTGTTCGATGGCAATGCCGAATTGAATACTTTGCACCAGCCGTTTGAGGCGTTTGGGGTCATTGCGTTGTTCGGCGCTGATCATGCGTTTGACTATCACGCGGCCAGTGTTGGATAGGGTCAGCATGATGCTGCCATCCAGACCCTGAATGCTCAGGTTGATCTGGTATTCCGGTGCAAAGGCATCGGTAATGACCTGGAAAGGGTTGTCCATGATGCGTCACCGCCTGATTGAACGTGCAGTTGTTGACCGACCATGTTCGGGTTGGTTCGCACCACCAGACCATTGGCAGATCGTTCGCTAAGGTTTCAACAGCCTCAGCGGTGACGTAGCAAGGGATATGCCGCAAAAAAATGACGAACAAGAATCACGGCAAAAAAGCGACGAACGTTATGAACAATGCAGACTTACTGTGCCGCACCGCGATCCGTAAATGAAATTACCGCGCAAATAGCTGAGTGATCGACATGCGGCACGAGGGCCTACCTTCTTTTTATCGGCCCGTTTCAGGGCATGAATGAGTAAGCGGTCGCAGACAGTGCAATAACGTTGACCGGCGTCTGGCGGAATCGAGACGCCTGCGCCTCAGCACTCCACCCAGCTCACCGCCAGGCCGCCCCGTGAAGTCTCTTTGTATTTGTCCTGCATGTCGGCGCCGGTATCGCGCATGGTGCGGATCACCCGGTCCAGGGAAATAAAGTGTTTGCCGTCGCCGCGCAGGGCCATTTGCGTGGCATTGATCGCCTTCACGGCGGCAATCGCGTTGCGCTCGATACAAGGGACTTGCACCAGGCCGCCGACCGGGTCGCAGGTCAGGCCTAGGTTATGCTCCAGGCCGATTTCGGCGGCGTTTTCCAGTTGCTCCGGTGTGGCACCGAGCACGTCGGCCAGACCGGCGGCGGCCATCGCACAGGCCGAACCGACTTCGCCCTGACAGCCGACTTCTGCGCCGGAGATCGAAGCGTTTTTCTTGCACAGAATGCCGACCGCCGCCGCGCTCAGAAAAAACGCTACCACGTCATCGTCAGACGCGTCCGGATTGAACTTCATGTAGTAATGCAGCACCGCCGGAATGATCCCCGCCGCGCCGTTGGTGGGTGCCGTGACCATGCGCCCGCCCGCTGCGTTTTCCTCATTCACGGCGAGGGCGAACAGGTTGACCCACTCCATGGCCGACAGGGTGGAGGTAATGACATTCGGCTTGCCGATTTCCAGCAGGCTACGGTGCAGTTTCGCGGCACGACGCGGCACATTCAGACCGCCCGGCAAAATGCCTTCGTGACGCAGGCCTTGTTCGACACACTCACGCATCACCGACCAGATGTGCAGCAAGCCTTGGCGGATTTCGGCTTCACTGCGCCACGCCAGTTCGTTGACCATCATCAGTTCGGAAACCCGCAGACCGTGCTTGTTGYAGAGTCTGAGCAATTCGGCAGCGCTGGAGAAATCGTACGGCAGCACCACATCGCTGCCGGGCGCAATGCCGGACTCGGCTTGCGCCGCTTCGACGATGAAACCACCGCCGATCGAGTAGTACGTTTGCTCGTAGAGTTCGCCGGTTTCGCCGAACGCTGTCAGAGACATCGCGTTGGGATGGTAGGGCAGGCTCTCGTCCAACAGCAGGAGATCGCGCTGCCAGTTGAAGGCAATCTTCGTTTTGCCGGCCAGGGACAATTCGCCGGTTTCGCGTAGGGTCTGGATGCGGCTGTCGATGGACGTGGGGTCGATGCTGTCCGGCCATTCGCCCATCAGGCCCATGACACAGGCTCGGTCGGTCGCGTGGCCGACGCCGGTGGCGGATAGCGAGCCATACAGGCGGATTTCCACCCGGCGTACGGCGTCGAGCAAACCCTGGTCCATCAACGCCTGGGCGAAGGTCGCAGCCGCGCGCATCGGGCCGACGGTGTGGGAACTGGACGGACCGATACCGACTTTGAAAAGATCGAAAACACTGATAGCCATGCTAAAGCCTATACAAGCAATGGAAGAGAAATCGCTGCCATTTTTGTAGGACGAGCGCAATGTCGGCGATACTGCCTACGTCGGTCCAGTGTGACCAACGAAACTTCCTAAGACAGCCTTTAGCAGGACTAAACGATGAGCCGTCAATTACATGCCCAGACATACGTCTGGTTGCACGTGTTTTCATGTGCCGCGCGGCACTTGTCGTTCACCCGTTGCGCCGAAGAACTGCACATCACACCGGGTGCGGTCAGTCAGCAAATTCGGCAGCTGGAAGAACGTTTGGGCTTTCGCCTGTTTCACCGTCGTGCCCGGGGCGTGGAACTGAGCGCTGAAGGCCAACGACTGGCCATTACGGTGAACGAGGCTTACGGCAGCATCGATGCAGAATTGCGCCGGCTGGACGCCGGAATGATCAGCGGAATTTTGCGGGTACGCTCGATTCCGTCCTTCCTGAGCAAATGGCTGACCCCACGCCTGCCACGTTTGCAACAGCGCTTTCCGGACATTCAATTGCGTCTGGTGGCCGAGGACAGCAGCGTGCCACTGCACGAAGGTGACTTCGATCTGGCCATCGACCTGAACGATGGCAGTTACCCCGGCCTGTTATCCACAGCCTTGCTCGACGAACAGATCTTCCCGGTCTGTGCCCCCAGCCTGCTGCGAGGTCGCCCACCGCTGCATGGCCCGGCGGACCTGATGCATTTCCCGTTGTTGCACGACATCACTGCCTGGCGCGGCAGTTACGAATATGCGGAATGGGAGTTCTATCTCGATGCCATAGGCTTCGAAGGCGCGGACGTGCGACGCGGGCATACCTTCAATCGAAATCACTTGACCATCGAAGCGGCCATTGCCGGGATGGGCGTGGCGATTGCGCGCCGCACGTTGCTCAACGATGAGCTGGAGCGTGGGGCGTTGATCGTGCCGTTCGGCTTGGCCGTGCCCAACCACAAGCGCTATATGCTGCTGTATGCGCCGGGGGCTTTGAGCCATCCGGGCGTGCGCGCGGTGCATGACTGGTTGGTAGAGGAGGCGGGGATCTTCCGAAGTTTGCATCCGCTGGCAGAGCAACAAATGTGAGCAATTGTGACGAACAAGCGAGCGGACCCAACTCCCGACCTTAGCAGCGCTTTTGCTCGTTGTCCGGGTTTTTTTGCTAATCCATATTTATCTTTTTTTAGGGGTTGAAATGTTCTGCGCGCAGACCGATTGTGTAAGCAAGAGGTCACGGTGACGACGCCCAAGGGCTAGCCGAAGGGCCTCTCGCGAGCTAGCTGAAATAAGGGATGAACTATGCAAATCCAAGTCAACAGCGATAACCATATTCAAAGCAGCATCCGACTGGAGGAGTGGGTACGTACTACCATTGAGAGCACGCTCGAACGTTATGAAGAGGACCTGACCCGCGTCGAGGTCCACCTGCGGGACGAAAACGGCGACAAGCCCGGACCGCACGACATGCGCTGCCAACTGGAAGCGCGGCCAAAAGGCCACCAGCCGATTTCCGTCACCCATAAAGCCGCTAGCCTGGAACTGGCGATCGACGGTGCGGCCGAAAAACTCGAACATGCGCTGGAACACCTGTTCGGCAAACTGCAGGGCAAACCACGTGCCGCAGTGGTGCCCTTCGAGCGAGCTGCAGCCGATGCGCTGCTGGAAGACGAATTTCTCGAGAACGAACAGGCTGCACAGAACGGCTGAAACCTGATTCAATTTTTACCTTTCCACCACTGACAACGGGCCTGCTGATGCAGGCCCGTTCTTGTTTCAGGGTTCGCCGATCTGATCGCTCTGATAAGAGACCGCGTTATCGTTCATCGCGGGCAAGCCTGACAGTCACCGATTATCTTGGGAATTACCGCAAAAACGCCTGCCGATACTCCCCAGGTGTCCCGCCCAAAACCTGCCGAAACCGATTGGTGAAATGACTCGCACTGGCAAAGCCGCACGCCAACGCAATCTCCCCCAACGGTTGTGAAGTCGAACGCAACAACTCCCGCGCTCGGCTCAGTCTGCGAGCCAACACATACTGATGCGGCGGCAAGCCAAAACTCTCCCTGAACATCCGCGCAAAGTGGTATTCGGACAACGCGCACAGTGCGGCCAATTGCCCAAGGCTGATGGCCTCGGCCAACTGGTTATCGATGAAGTCCACCAACTGCCGCCGTTGATGCGCCGCTAGTCCACCCTTGAGGCGTAATCCCTCGCGCATGCCCACCTGGCCAAGCAACACGTGGCTGAGCATTTCGTGGGCCAGGCTGCTGGTCAGCAAGCGTTCTGCGGGTTCGTCCCAGTTGAGGGTAAGCATGTGCCGAAAGCGCCGTGCTTGCGCCGGATCGTCGAGAAAGGTCCTTTCGCGCAATTGCAGTTCGCGCGGTTCTCGGTCCAGCAGCGTGACGCAGCCGAGGGCGAATTGTTCGGGGCTGAAATACAAGTGGGCCAAGCGAATGTCGCCGTTGATCACCCAGCCCGATTGATGCTCGGCGGGCAAGATGCACAGCTTGTCCGGGCCGCCCATGGTGCTGGGCTGGTCGCGGCGGAAGGTGCCGGTGCCGCCGGCGATGTAACACGACAGCGTGTGATGGCTCGGCGCTTCGTAGTCCTGCGCGTCATGATGGTTGCTCCACAAGGCTGCAGCCATGCCGTCACCGAGTTCGGCGCTGTGCTCCAGGCGAGCATTGGGCGAACGGTTAAGGGCTTGAAAGACTTGCAGGTTTTCCAGTGCGGGCATGATCGCTTTTCTCCAACGCTTTGCATCCTACTCCGTAGACGTTGGCCTGCCAGCCTCCAGGCTGACAAAAGCGCAAGATTATGCAAGTGCGAAATGGTGCGGCGCAGGACACTGAACCTCTATTAAGGAGTGCTTGCCATGAACCTGTCGTTGTACTTGCTGACCGTGCTGATCTGGGGCACCACCTGGATTGCCTTGAAATGGCAGCTGGGCGTGGTGGCGATTCCGGTATCGATCGTTTATCGCTTCGGCCTCGCGGCGCTGGTGCTGTTTGCCCTGCTGCTGTTGAGTCGACGTCTGCAAGTGATGAACCGTCGCGGGCACCTGATCTGTCTGGCGCAGGGGCTGTGCCTGTTCTGCGTCAACTTCATGTGTTTCCTGACCGCCAGCCAGTGGATTCCCAGCGGCCTGGTCGCCGTGGTGTTTTCCACCGCCACGTTGTGGAATGCGCTGAATGCGCGGGTGTTCTTCGGCCAGAAAATCGCCCGCAATGTGCTGATGGGCGGTGCGTTGGGCTTGTTCGGACTTGGCTTGCTGTTCTGGCCAGAGCTGGCCGGCCACACCGCCAGTCCCGAAACCCCGCTCGGCCTGGGCCTGGCACTGCTTGGGACCCTGTGTTTCTCGGCGGGCAACATGCTGTCGAGCCTGCAACAGAAAGCCGGTCTGAAGCCGCTGACCACCAACGCCTGGGGCATGGCCTATGGCGCGGCAATGTTGACGGTGTGGTGCCTGGTCAAAGGCRTACCGTTCGACATCGAATGGAATGCGCGCTACCTCGGTTCGCTGCTGTATCTGGTCATTCCAGGCTCGGTGATTGGCTTCACCGCGTACCTGACACTGGTCGGTCGCATGGGGCCAGAACGCGCGGCGTATTGCACGGTGTTGTTCCCGGTGGTGGCGCTGAATATCTCGGCGTTTGTCGAAGGCTATCAATGGACCGCACCGGCACTGGTCGGTTTGGTGTTGGTGATGCTGGGCAATGTGCTGGTGTTCCGTAAACCCAAGGCGCCGATCGCGCAAGGCACCGGCAAGCTCGCTTAAATAGGCTCGGACCGAGCGCCGAGGCCGCTCAACGTTCGGTCCTGAGGGCGACGAATATCAGCAACGGAAATATGAAATCGACAATATGCCGAGCCCAGTCCTTGGCGTTCCAAACGTGTGATTCATCCATGTTGAACCATTCGACGCCGATTACTTGCAAACAGACGTAATAGACAAATATGGCGATCAGTAATCCGATGATTGAAAACTTTTTGGCCTCATGGAAAACCTCGGCGGGCGCGTTTATGTTTCGGTAAAGGTGATAGGCACCTACCAGACAAAAAGCTGTAAAGATAGCTTCCAGGGTAATAATCAACCAGTAGATTCGGTGGTGGAGCATGGGCGAGGTAATGGCCCTGTAACTCAGGCTCAGGTTTTCCCGAGTGGTGTCCATGCTCAGGATATGACCGACGTATTCATAGTTGGATGAGTAGTCGGTGAAGTTGCTGTACATCACGAGTAGGCCAAAAAAGCTTATATAGGCCATTAGCGAAAACTTGCTGTACCTGATGATCTTGTCAGTGGAAAAGTTATTCAAAGTTGATGTGCTCCATCACTGTTTATCCGTGAAGTTGGATAAGGTGTTTGGAGTCTATAGTGCTTAACTTTTTTTCGTGGGTTGACTGAATTGCAAGTTGTGTAACAAGCGGGC
>NZ_JBFULH010000179.1:0-7940 GCF_056400445.1 Pseudomonas sp. P5_B2
ATGGCGTCAGACGAGTCAACGCAGAATCAGCCCTTGCCTATACTTGCCTTTCTATAACAAAAGTCATGACAAGAGGGCTGCGCCATGGACCACCTCGTACTCACAGTGTTTGCTCCAGACAAGCCCGGGCAGGTCGAGCGCATCGCCCAGTGCATTGCCGAGCACGGCGGCAACTGGCTGGAAAGCCGCATGTCGCGCATGGCGGGACAGTTCGCCGGGATACTTCGGGTAGGCGTTCCGGCCGAGGCCTACGATGAACTAGTGGATGCCCTGCAAGCGTTATCCGCCCAAGGCATACGCGTGCTGATCGCCGAAAGCGGCATCGAGCAATCCTGCACCTGGAAGCCGATCGCGATGGAGTTGGTGGGCAACGATCGCCCAGGGATCGTGCGTGACATCACCCGTCTGCTCAGCGAGCAGGGTGTGAACCTTGAACGGTTGGTCACTGAAGTGCGCCCGGCACCAATGAGCAGCGAGCCGCTGTTCCACGCTGAAGCAATCCTCGCGGTGCCACTGACCTTGTCGCTGGACGTATTGCAGTCGCGCCTGGAAACCTTGGCGGACGATTTGATGGTGGAGCTGGTGTTGCGCAGTGAGCCCTGACAGGGTTATCCAAGTTTAACGTGCACCCACCTGTGGATAACCTGTAGAGACAGCCCGCCAGCCCACGCCAGCCGGGCTTCTTCAGGATCTGATCAAAAAACCATCAGTTTCAACAAGTTGCGCACAAACGCCGGGGATCACGCTGTGGATAACCTTGGGAAGGATCGATGCAGGCCACGTAGAACGTGGCCTGTAGAGGTTTGTGCGTTTTTTGATCAGGTGCGGCGACGCAGACTTATCCACGCGTCGACGCTATAAACCGCCAGGCCCGCCCAAATAAAGATGAACGCGACGAGCGTGCTGGACGACAGCTGTTCGCCAAACAGCAGAACGGCTTGCAACAGCACCAGCGTTGGCGCCAGGTACTGGAGGAATCCCAGGGTCGTGTAGGGGATATGCCTTGCGGCTGCGTTAAAACAGATCAGCGGTACCAGCGTGATCGGGCCGGCGGCGACCAGCCACCAGGCTTCGGAGGTGGTCCAGAACTCAGGTTGCGCGCTGGCCGCCGTCGGGTTGAACAGCAGCCACGCGACTGCAATCGGCACCAGCATCCAGGTTTCCACCACTAGACCGGGCAGTGCTTTGACGGGCGCCTGCTTGCGGATCAATCCGTAGAAACCAAAGGACAACGCCAGCACCAGCGACACCCATGGCAGGCTGCCGACTTGCYACACCTGCTGCGCCACGCCGACTGCCGCAAGGCCCACGGCGATCCACTGCATGCGCCGCAATCGCTCACCGAGGATCAGCATGCCCAGCAGGACGTTCACCAGCGGGTTGATGTAGTAGCCGAGGCTGGCTTCGAGCATCCGCCCGTTGTTCACTGCCCACACGTAAGTCAGCCAGTTGGCCGCGATCAGCGTGCCGCTCAGGGCCAGGATCGCCAGGCGTTTGGGGTTGTCACGCAACTCGCGCCACCAGCCTGGATGTTTCCACACCATCAATAACAAGGCGCCGAACAGCGCGGACCAGAGCACGCGATGGATGATGATCTCCGCGGCGGGCACGCTGGCGATGGCTTTGAAGTAGATGGGGAAAAGTCCCCAGATGATGTAGGCAGTAAGGCCCAGAATGTACCCGCGACGCGGGTTGGCGGCTTGCATGCAGAATCCTTGCTTAGGCAACTAACAAAGTGGGGATTGTAAGGAGATTTGTCTGCTGATGTCCTGCCTGAATAGGTAGGGCAGTTGTGAACACCCAACCCTGTAGGAGCGAGCCTGCTCGCGATAGCGTCGGGTCAATCGACATCGATGTTGAATGATCAACCGCGATCGCGAGCAGGCTCGCTCCCACTGGGGGGCGGGGTGAATTAGAAGAGTTTTAGGGGTTCTTCGTTGAGTGCCGACAATTGCTCACGCAACGCCAACACCTGGTCACCCCAATACCGCTCACTGCCGAACCACGGAAAACTGTGCGGGAACGCCGGATCGTCCCAGCGACGGGCGAGCCAGGCGCTGTAGTGCATCAGGCGCAAGGCGCGCAAAGGTTCGATCAACGCCAGTTCTCGCGGATCGAAATCGTGAAACTCGTTGTAGCCGTCCATCAGTTCAGACAACTGACCGAGACATTCCTGACGGTCACCGGCCAGCATCATCCAGATGTCCTGCACCGCCGGGCCCATGCGGCAGTCATCGAGGTCGACGATGTGGAACATTTCGTCGCGGCACATCATGTTTCCGGGGTGGCAGTCGCCGTGCATGCGGATGTTCTGGTGCGGCGTCGCCTTGTAGACCTCTTCGACCCGCTTGAGCAGGTCACGGGCCACGGACTCGTAGGCCGGCAGCAAACTTTTGGGTACAAAGTTGCCTTCGAGCAAGGTGGTCAGCGAGTCGTGGCCGAAATTCTTCACGCCCAGCGCTTCACGGTGATCGAACGGTTTGGTGGAGCCCACGGCGTGCAGGCGACCTAGCAACTGACCGAGACGATAGAGCTGATCGAGATTGCCCGGCTCCGGCGCACGGCCGCCACGGCGGGGGAACAGGGTGAAACGAAAGCCGTTGTGTTCGTGCAGGCTGGCGCCGTTGTGAATCATTGGCGCAACCACTGGCACGTCGCATTCGGCGAGTTCGAAGGTGAACTGGTGTTCTTCGAGAATCGCTTCGTTGGTCCAGCGCTGTGGGCGATAGAACTTGGCGATCAGCGGCTCGGAGTCTTCGATGCCGACTTGATAGACGCGGTTTTCGTAGCTGTTGAGCGCGAGAATGCGCGCGTCGCTGAGAAAACCGATGCTTTCGACGGCATCGAGCACGAGGTCTGGGGTGAGGGTTGCAAACGGGTGGGCCATGCTGACTCCTGCGCGCAGCAGGCTGCCGCGTCCGGCCAAGCATGGTAGCGCAGACGGGGCTTCTTTAGTGGGATCGTTCCCTACGCTCAGCGTGGGAATGCAGCCAAGGACGCTCCGTGTCCCTAGAATCGGACGCGGAGCGTCCGGTGAGGCATTCCCACGCAGAGCGTGGGAACGATCATTCACCAGTCCTGTCAGGCGCCGACGATCCCGCCATCTTCACGGGAAATCGCCATCACCGAAGACCGCGGCTTACCATTCGGCAGATGCTCCGGGAACGTCGAACCGCCGTTCTCGCCCGGATGCTGAATCCCGACAAACAGCGTCTTCTGATCCGGCGAGAAACTGATCCCGGTGACTTCGCAACCCACCGGTCCGACCATGAACMGGCGAATTTCACCGGTCGCAGGGTCGGCACACAGCATCTGGTTGTTGCCCATACCCGCAAAGTCACCGGCGTTGCTCGAATCTCCATCGGTGAGAATCCACAACCGCCCTGCCTTGTCGAAACCCAACCCGTCCGGGCTGTTGAACATGTTCTGCGGCGTGATGTTCGACGAACCGCCCTTTGGCGTGCCAGCGTGAACACCCGGGTTGCCGGCGACCACAAACAGGTCCCAGGCAAAGCTTTTCGAGGCGTGATCATCGCGGTCGGTGCGCCAGCGCAGAATCTGCCCGTAGACGTTCTTCTCGCGAGGGTTAGGCCCTCCCGCCGGTTGGCCTTCTTCGCCGCGCTTGGCGTTGTTGGTCAGGGTGCAATAGACCTGGCCATCCTTGGGGCTGACGACGATCCATTCCGGACGGTCCATGCGCGTGGCTTTCACCACACTGGCGGCGAGGCGTGCGTGGATCAGCACTTCGGCCTGGTTGGCAAAACCGCTGCTGGCGTCGATGCCGTTTTTGCCGTGCGTCAGTTCAACCCACTCGCCTTGGCCTTTCGGGTGATCGGCATTGCCGTCGCCAGCGTCAAAGCGCGCTACATACAAGGTGCCGTGATCCAGCAGGTCGCGGTTGGCCTTGGGGTTTTTGTGGTTGATCTTGTCGCGGCTGACGAACTTGTAGATGAACTCGCCGCGCTCATCGTCGCCCATGTACACCACGGCGTGGCCGTCATGGGTTTCTGCCAGCGCGGCGTTCTCGTGCTTGAAGCGGCCAAGGGCTGTGCGTTTGACCGGGGTCGATTGCGGATCGAACGGATCGATCTCCACTACCCAGCCGTGACGGTTGAGTTCGTTGGGATTCTTCGCCAGGTCGAATCGCTCATCGTGCTGATGCCAGTTGATCTCTTTACTGGTCGCCACTGCACCGTAGCGTTTCTGTGCGGGGTCGAATTTCTGCTCGGCAGTGCTGCTGCCGAAGCAATCGGTGAAGTTCTCTTCGCAGGTCAGGTAGGTGCCCCACGGCGTCTTGCCATTGGCGCAGTTCTGGAAGGTGCCGAGGACATTTTTGCCGAGCGGGTCGGCGCTGGTTTTCAGCAGTTCATGACCGGCGGCTGGGCCGCTCAGGCTGATGGGGGCGTTGCCGTGAATGCGACGGTTGTAGCGCGAGCCCTGGACGAATTGCCAATGGCCGTTCTTGCGCTGCACTTCGATCACCGTCACGCCCTCACAGGCCAGCGCCTTGCGCACTTCTTCGGCGGATTGCGGCATGCCCCCATGTGGATAGAGGTAGCGATAGTTGGTGTATTCGTTGTTGATCGCCATCAGCGCCCGGTCTTTTTCACCGGGAAACTCGAACAGGCTCATGCCGTCGTTGTTGTCGCCGAACTGGACTTCCTGTTGCTCGGCCGTGCCATTGCCGCTTGGGTCGAACGCCGGACCGTTATTCTGCAGGGGCTGGCCCCAGCTAATCAGCACCGAAGATTTGTAGCCCGCCGGCAAGGTAATGGCGTCGCTGGTGGCGGCTGGGATGCTGTCGAAACCCAACAATTTGCTGGTGCCGGCGCTGACACTTGCGGCCAGCACGCTGCGGCTCAGCAGGTTGCCACCGAGGAACATGGCGGCACCGCAGAGGGCACCGGCGCTGATGAACCCACGACGGCTGAGGCCGACCATCTTTTCGAGGTCGGTGGATTGGTTTTCTTCTAATAGGCTCACATCAGGCTCCCTGCGGGTTTTTGCAGACACCTTAAAGAGCATCGATGAAGTTTTTGTTTCAGAGCGGTGTACCGAGCAATACGTTGGAGGGTGCGAACTGCACCAGCACCGGTTTGTCAGCGGCAAGCCCCTGCGTTCTCAAGTGAAGCGGCTCGGCCAGCGCGCAGAGTGTCTGGCCATTGGGCAGGCCGATGCGCACTTCGCTGGGGCCGTCTTCGGCGTCGAGAATGGCTTCGATGATGCCTTTCAGGAAGTTGTTGCCGGGTGTTGCTTGTTGATCGATACCCAACAATTCAAGCCAACCGGCTTTGATCAACGCCACCACTCCGGTGCCAGTTTCCAGCTCCAGGCGCAGGGTGCTGTCGTGGGTGATCTGCGCATCGATGGTCAGACCTTCGGCCAGTTCAAGACGGATCCGGTCGTTACGCCCCTGAGCTTCAATCCCCACCACTGTGCCGTGCAATTGATTGCGCGCGCTGGTCCGTAGCATCAGGCGACCAAGCAGGTCCAGATCGCTGGCATCTTCGGCCGCCTCCAATACTTGGGCCTGCAAGGCTTGCAGCTTTTGATAAAGGCGCAACACACGCAGGCCTTCGCTGGAAAGTTTGGCGCCACCACCGCCCTTACCGCCGACGCTGCGTTCCACCAGCGGCTTCTGCGCCAGGTTGTTCAGCTCGTCGATGGCATCCCACGCCGCCTTGTAGCTCAGGCCCGCGCTTTTCGCGGCACGGGTGATCGAGCCCTGTTCGGCGATGTGTTGCAGCAACGCAATGCGCTGCGGACGACGAGCAATGTGCTGGGACAACAACGTTGGCAAGGACATGGCGAGGTGCTTTGGGCTGTGACGATGCAGAGGACGTTGGCTGCTTGGGCTGCGGGAGTCAAGTCAGGCGCAAAACCCTGTGGGAGCGAGCTTGCTCCGGGCGGCGTTCCGACGAAGGCGGTGGGTCAGGCACATTGACGTTGAATGTGATGGCCTCTTCGCGAGCAAGCCAGCTCCCACACTGGATCGCATTTAGTCAGGTTGCGTCGCCAGGTTTGGGTGTGCGGGCCAAGCAGTACACGTCAACCCGCGCGGCGCCCGCGTCCATTAGCAGTCGGGCGAGGGCTTGCGCCGTGGCGCCGGTGGTCAGTACGTCGTCCACCAAGGCCAAATGACGACCCTTGATGCGTGCGCCGGGCGTCAGGGCGAAGGCGTTGCGCAGGTTCTTTTTGCGGGCCTCGGCATTCAAATCCTGTTGCGCGCTGGTGTCTTGAGTCCTCAACAGTAGCGTTTCGTCGCAAGGAATCTCCAGACAGGCGCCGAGCCAGCGGGCGAGCATGGCGGCTTGATTGAAACCCCGTTGGCGCAGGCGTTTAGAGGCCAGCGGCACCGGAATCAGCGCGTCAGGACGATGCAGGTCTTCATCGAAGCGATGTTGCAGGAATTGCGCGAGAAGTTCGGCGAGCAGTCGGCCAAACGGCCACTTTGCCGAATGCTTGAATCGTGTAATCAGGGTGTCCACCGGGAAGCTGTAAGTCCACGGTGCGGCGACTTGCTCGAACGCGGGCGGTTGATTCAGGCACTGGCCGCAGGTCAGCCCCGCGCCGGGCAAGGGCAGTGCGCAGGTTTGGCATTGATCCCCAAGCCAGGGCAGCTCCGTTTCGCAGGCCATGCAGATCGGGATGTGYTCGTCGGCCGGTTCAGCACAGAGCAGACAATGTTGTTCGTTTTTTAACCAGATGTAAACCGGTCCGTCGTAACGTGGTTGACAGCGCATGAGTCTTCCTTAAATATGCCGAACATCCGTGTCGCGTCTGTGGGTATTCCATCCCCCCAGCCGCTTGCCAAGCATAAAACAAAGGAAACGCCCATGAGCGCCAGCACCTCTGCAACCCTGCGTCATGACTGGTCTTTGGCCGAAGTCAAAGCACTCTTCGTTCAGCCATTCAACGACCTGTTGTTCCAGGCACAGACGGTGCACCGCGCGCATTTCGACGCCAACCGCGTCCAGGTTTCCACGCTGCTCTCGATCAAAACCGGCGCCTGCCCGGAAGATTGCAAATATTGCCCACAGTCCGGTCACTACAACACCGGCCTGGAAAAAGAAAAGCTGATGGAAGTGCAGAAGGTCCTCGAAGAGGCCGCTCGCGCCAAGGCTATCGGTTCGACCCGTTTCTGCATGGGCGCGGCGTGGAAGCACCCGTCGGCCAAAGACATGCCTTACGTACTGGAAATGGTCAAAGGCGTAAAGGCCATGGGGCTGGAAACCTGCATGACTCTGGGCCGCCTGGACCAGGACCAGACCGAAGCGCTGGCGCAGGCCGGTCTCGACTATTACAACCACAACCTCGACACCTCGCCGGAGTTCTACGGCAGCATCATCACCACCCGCACCTACGGCGAACGCCTGCAAACCCTGGCCTATGTGCGTGATTCGGGGATGAAGATCTGCTCCGGCGGCATCCTCGGCATGGGCGAATCCCTCGATGACCGCGCCAACCTGCTGATCCAGCTGGCCAACCTGCCGGAGCATCCGGAGTCGGTGCCAATCAACATGCTGGTGAAAGTCGCCGGTACGCCGCTGGAAAACGCCGAAGAGATCGATCCGTTCGACTTCATCCGCATGCTCGCCGTGGCACGCATCCTGATGCCGCAATCCCACGTGCGCCTGTCCGCTGGCCGCGAAGCGATGAACGAGCAGATGCAGGCCCTGGCATTCTTCGCTGGTGCCAACTCGATTTTCTACGGCGAAAAACTGCTGACCACTGCCAACCCGCAGGCCGACAAGGACATGCAACTGTTCTCGCGCCTGGGGATTCTGCCGGAAGCGCGCGAAGAGCACGCGGACGAGGTGCATCAAGCCGCCATTGAGCAGGCACTGGTTGAACAGAAAAGCAGCGAGCAGTTCTACAACGCTGCTGTTTGATCCAACACAAATCAAATGTGGGAGCGGGCTTGCTCGCGAAGGCGGAGT
>NZ_JBFULH010000180.1:0-7939 GCF_056400445.1 Pseudomonas sp. P5_B2
CCTTTACGTACGGTCTCGGGCGACATTGATCCAGGTCAATTTTCTTCTGCGCCTGTTTGGTTAACTTAGCCCTATCGCAACAGAGCAAGTCCTGGAGGCCAGTCATGTTTTTCGACAACGTGGTGTTCGCCGGAGTGCTGACTGTCAGCCTCATGGTTATGTTTTTCGCAGGATTAGGACTTTTTATCTGGAAAGATTCGCACAAGCGCAAATCGTAGTTCTTTCCGGATGTAATGAGCACGCAAGGCATTTTGGGCAACTTAAGGTTGCCCTTTTTTTTGCCTGCAAAAATCTACCGGAATACGCCGACTTATGTGGCGTTTTGCGAGTTTTCGACGGGCAATAAAAAGGCGCGGCTCTTACGAGGCGCGCCTTTTTCGTTGTAGCRATGTATCAGCTGCCCAATGCCTTGGATGCCAGCCAGAACAAGCCGGCCGACAGGCCCACCGTCGCTGGGAGGGTCAGGACCCAGGCCAGCAGGATGGTTTTCACCGTGCCGCCTTGCAGGCCGCTTTTGTTCGCGACCATGGTGCCGGCCACGCCCGAGGACAGCACGTGAGTCGTCGATACCGGCAGGCTGAAGATGTTGGCCAGGCCGATCATGCACGCGGTGGTGATCTGCGCCGACATGCCTTGGGCGTAAGTCATGCCTTGCTTGCCGATCTTCTCGCCGATGGTCAGTACCACGCGCTTCCAGCCCACCATGGTGCCCAGGCCCAACGCCAGTGCTACCGCCAGAATCACCCAGAACGGAGCGTATTCGGTGGTAGTGGTCAGGTCTTTACGCAGTTTGTCCAGGTCAGCCTTTTCGCGGGCATTGAGGGTAGGCAACTTGGCGACTTTCTTTGCCGTGTCATCCAGGCAGAGCAGATAACGACGCACTTCGATGCGGCTTTCCGACGACAACGAGTGGTAGTCCGATACGCCTTTAAGGGTGCCAAGCAGGGCGGTGATGGTCGGTTCGGTCTGTTGCGGGTTGCAACGGAATTTCTCCGGCAGATCGCCTTCTATGCTTTTGCCCAGCGCCAGGTATTCACCCAGGGTGTCGGCGTTGCGCTTGTAGAACTGACTGAGGTGCAGGGTCGCATCGCGAGTCCGTTCGATCTGGTAGGTCGTGCTGTTCAGGTCCAGTACGAACTGCGCCGGCACGATACCGATCAGCACCAGCATGATCAGGCCGATACCTTTCTGGCCATCGTTGGAACCGTGCACGAAGCTCACGGCCATGGCCGAGATCACCAGGACCAGACGGTTCCAGAACGGTGGGTGCTTCTTGTCATCGAGCTGGCGGCGCTGGTCCGGTGTCTTGTGCATCTTGGACAGTGGACGCCACCATTTAAGGGCGATCAACACCAGTGCCGCGACAGCGAAGCCGGCCATTGGCGAGAACACCAGGGAGGCACCGATATCGATCGCCTTCTGCCAGTTCACGCCATCGGCCAACGGAATGTCGTTGATCAATGCGTTGGCCAGGCCGACACCGAGGATCGAACCGATCAGGGTGTGGGAGCTGGACGCCGGGATACCGAAGTACCAGGTACCAAGGTTCCAGGTGATGGCAGCAGCAAGCAGCGAGAACACCATGGCCAGTCCATGACCGGTGTTCACATTGATCAGCAGTTCTACCGGCAGCAGGTGGACGATGGCGTACGCCACGCCAACACCGCCCAGCAGCACGCCGAGGAAGTTGAACACACCGGAAAAGAACACTGCCAGATGAGGCGGCATGGCTTTGGTGTAGATAACAGTGGCCACCGCGTTTGCGGTGTCATGAAAGCCGTTGATGAACTCGAAGGCGAGGACAAAGGCCAGGGCGAGCAAGAGGCTCACAAGCACCCAAGCATCTAGTCCGCTGAATAAATCGATCATGAAGGTTTTCTGACCCGGTCGTAAGGGGGCGCGATTATGCCAGAAAAGACTGCTAATCAATGCACTTGCTGCTCATCGGTTACATTCTTCAACGAATTAGTTTGTGGCGATGGCCTATCTCCCAGCGTTTTACCGGGTTTTGCAAGTCATTGAGTTCATAGGGAAATGCCGAAACCGCAAGGCTTTCTCTCGTGAAGTCGAGAGGTTCAAACGCCCGTGGGAAATTTCTGAGAAGAGGGTCAGAAACAAGCCATTTGCCTCATCCAGTGTGGAGGTGGCCGCTGCCCGCTTGTAGCGGGCACGAAAAGCTTCATCGATGCAACCCGCTTTTAGCGGGAGCAGATGCAGACCCTTGAATGGATTTGGGTCCAGGCGGTCAAGGCCCTTCTGCTTTAAGTTCCTTTTCCATCTTCTGCAATTCCTGAGTGAATGCCTGATCCTGAACGGTGGCGCGTTTACGCCAGGGTTTGCGTTCCGGTTCGGGTTGGGCGGCGTAGGTGGTGACTTCCCCGCCGTAAACGTCCTTGTATCGTTGTTCCTGGCGCTCAAGTTCCGCGCGCAGTTCGTCTTTCGTCACAGTGCTACCTGTATGAGTTGAGATTAATTCTGGTGAAACGCGCTGCATCGAATCTATTGACCACACTCGCGGAAGGGACAATGCCAAAAGCATCGTTTTACGGCATGCGAACAATACTTCCATGTTGCAGGCGGCCACGGCACCAGAGAAAACAGCTGACGTAGCATCAGTTACCTGTTTCAGCGAGGGCATTGGCGGTGCATTGGAATGAGCGCCAAGCGCTTGCTGCGGACAGCGACGATAGAGTACCGGGCTGCCCAGTGGCGCAACCAGTACATAAAAACCGGGATGCCACTGAGGTGCATTATAGCGGTCGATTCGAAGAACACTATCATTTGAGAGTTAAAAGTAGTTCTTTGTGTGTGATGGTTTTGTTACTCGCAACTTTCAACGTTAATAAGGTGCCGATGATGTCACTTTGCAGTGATGACTTTCTGGCGCCATGAAGTCGATAAGTTAGGACGAAGACATGACTTTTCAAGTCCGTGATCGAACACGGTTAAAGCATTTGGAGTTCGGTGCGAAAACCAACGGCGAGTAGCTTGGGCTATGAATGGCACGGGTTGCGATTATCGCCCGGTGGTTCGATAATCGCCCGATCTCGGCGGTCCCTGCCTTGCGTGCCAAAGCAGGGGCCGCGTGTAATAACCGCTGATCCGCCTCGGAAAGGACCTGTCATGAACGATCAAATGCGCAACTCTTTCACTTCAGTCGCGCCGCCGATTGTCGCCTCACCTGCCAAGCGAATTCAGGCCCTGACCGGCGACCCCGATTTCATGACTTCCCTGGCTCGAGGCCTGGCGGTGGTGCAAGCGTTTCAAGAGCGCAAGCGGCATCTGACCATTGCCCAGATCAGTCATCGCACGGAAATTCCCCGCGCGGCCGTGCGACGTTGCCTGCATACCTTGATCAAACTCGGCTACGCGACCACCGACGGGCGGACCTATTCGCTACTGCCCAAAGTGTTGACCCTGGGCCATGCCTACGTGTCTTCGACGCCTCTGGCTGTGTCGGCCCAGCCGTATCTGGACCGCATGAGTGAGCAACTTCATGAGGCATGCAACATGGCCACGCTGGAAGGCGATGATATTTTGTACATCGCGCGTTCGGCAACCACCCAACGGCTGATCTCGGTCGACCTTTCGGTGGGCGGCCGGTTGCCGGCCTATTGCACTTCAATGGGCCGGATTCTTCTCGCCGCGCTGGATGACACGTCGCTGCGCGAATACCTCGATCACGCAGAGCTGCAAGCCAAGACCAGCCGCACCCTGCACACGCCCGAGGCGTTACTCGAATGCCTGCAAGAAGTGCGGCAACAAGGTTGGTGCATCGTTGATCAGGAACTGGAACAGGGCCTGCGTTCGATTGCCGTGCCGGTATACGACGCGYCTGGCCAGGTGGTGGCCGCCTTGAACGTCAGCACCCACGCCGGYCGTGTCAGTCGCAATGAGCTGGAACAGCGATTCCTGCCGGGACTGCTCAGCGCCAGCCGCGACCTCAGCTCGCAGCTCTTCGCCTAAGCCCCCAATCTAAGCCCTCTGTTTAAGATGTTCGATAAACGCACAGACTTGCGTTTATCGAATTGACGGTTTTTCCCCTGGATCATTACTGTCGCGGCAGCGCCAGCCCGAGCTGGCACCTGTCCGAATGTGTTGTTGTGTGGAATAAAAATAATGAACCAACCCCAATATGCTGTAGGTAACTGCCTCGACGTGCAGTCCTTCATCAATGCTCAACCCATTTCGCGCTATCAGTGGCGAGTGGTGATCTTGTGTTTCCTGATTGTCTTCCTTGATGGCCTCGATACCGCGGCCATGGGCTTTATTGCGCCTGCTTTGTCGCAGGATTGGGGCATCGACCGCGCCAGTCTCGGCCCGGTCATGAGTGCGGCGTTGATCGGCATGGTCTTCGGCGCACTGGGTTCCGGCCCGCTAGCGGACCGTTTCGGACGAAAAGTCGTGCTGGTCGGCGCGGTGTTGGTGTTCGGTGCCTTCAGTCTGGCGTCGGCCTACAGCACCAACGTTGATCAATTGCTTGTACTGCGTTTTCTCACCGGTCTGGGCCTTGGTGCCGGCATGCCGAACGCTACGACTTTGCTGTCGGAATATACCCCGGAGCGCAAAAAGTCCCTGTTGGTGACCAGCATGTTCTGCGGCTTCAACCTTGGCATGGCTGGCGGCGGGTTTATATCGGCCAAGCTGATCCCTGCTTTCGGCTGGCACAGCCTGTTGCTCATCGGCGGGATTCTGCCGTTGATCCTCGCCGTGGTCCTGCTGTTCTGGCTGCCGGAGTCGGCACGCTATCTGGTTGTTCGTAATCGCGGCACCGACAAAGTGCGCAAGACGCTGGCGCCCATCGACCCGATCGTTGTCGCTCAAGCGTCGAGCTTCAGCGTGCCGGAACAGAAAACCGTAAAAGCCCGCAACGTGCTCGCGGTGATCTTCTCGGGCACTTACAGCACCGGCACGTTATTGCTGTGGCTGACCTATTTCATGGGCCTGGTGATTGTGTACCTGCTGACCAGTTGGCTGCCGACGTTGATGCGTGACAGCGGCGCGAGCATGGAACAGGCAGCGTTCATTGGCGCACTGTTTCAGTTTGGCGGTGTGCTGAGTGCGGTGGGCGTTGGTTGGGCGATGGACCGGTTCAATCCGCACAAGGTCATCGGCATTTTCTACCTGCTGGCTGGGGTGTTTGCCTACGCAGTAGGGCAGAGCCTGGGCAACATCACGCTGTTGGCGACGTTGGTGCTGGTGGCGGGCATGTGCGTCAACGGTGCGCAATCGGCGATGCCATCGCTGGCGGCGCGGTTCTATCCGACCCAAGGGCGGGCGACTGGCGTGTCATGGATGCTCGGGRTTGGCCGTTTCGGCGCGATTCTCGGTGCGTGGATGGGCGCGACGTTGCTGGGGTTGGGCTGGAATTTCGAGCAAGTGCTGACGGCACTGGTGATTCCTGCGGCATTGGCGGCTACGGCAGTGGTTATCAAGGGCATGGTCAGTCATGCGGATGCGACTTGAGTACAGGCTTCTGATTCTTCGCTGAGCTTGCGGGCCTCATCGCGGGCAAGCCCGCTCCCACAGGTCGTTGCGCGATCCATGTGGGAGCGGGCTTGCCCGTGATGCTTTTTGGGGTCGGTAGCGTGACAACAATATGTTCGATAAACGAACACATAGTCGATTATCGGATTGTTTGGTGTTTTTCAGAGGCTTAATCTTTAGGAACTCCGGCGCGCGCATCGCGCCTTTTTCTTCCACTGTCGGTTCATAACAAAACGGGAGCCTGCCCCATGGCTGAAATCCTTTCGCTGCACGACGCGGTGAAGCAATTCGTAAACGACGGCGATACCGTCGCACTCGAAGGCTTTACCCATCTGATTCCTACGGCGGCGGGTCATGAAATCATTCGTCAGGGCAAGAAAGACCTGACGCTGGTACGCATGACCCCGGACCTGATCTACGACCAGTTGATCGGCGCCGGTTGTGCTCGCAAGTTGATTTTCTCCTGGGGCGGTAACCCGGGTGTGGGTTCGCTGCACCGTCTGCGTGACGCCGTCGAAAAGCAGTGGCCGCATCCACTGGAGATCGAAGAACACAGCCACGCCGACTTGGCCAACGCCTACGTCGCTGGCGCCTCCGGCCTACCGTTCGCAGTGCTGCGGGCCTACGCCGGTTCCGACCTGCCGAAGGTCAACCCACTGATCAAAACCGTCACCTGCCCGTTTACCGGTGAAGTGTTGGCCGCCGTGCCTTCGGTGCGTCCGGACATCACCGTGATTCACGCGCAGAAAGCCGACCGCAAAGGCAACGTGCTGTTGTGGGGCATTCTTGGTGTGCAGAAAGAAGCCGCACTGGCCGCCAAGCGTTGCATCGTCACCGTCGAAGAAATCGTCGACGATCTCAATGCACCGATGAACTCCTGTGTCCTTCCAACCTGGGCCTTGAGCGCGGTTTGCCTCGTCCCTGGCGGCGCGCATCCGTCCTACGCCCACGGTTACAACGAGCGTGATAACCGTTTCTACCAAGCCTGGGACCCGATTGCCCGCGACCGGGAAACCTTCACCGCGTGGATCAATGAATACATCCACGGCTGCGCTGACTTCAGCGAGTTCCAGGCCAAGCTGGCCGCTGCTTCGGAGGCCAAGTAATGACTTACACCACCAATGAAATGATGACCGTTGCCGCCGCTCGCCGTTTGAAGAACGGGTCGGTGTGCTTCGTCGGCATCGGCCTGCCATCGAAAGCGGCCAACCTGGCGCGTCTTACTTCCTCGCCAGACGTCGTCCTGATCTACGAATCGGGTCCGATCGGCGCCAAGCCAAGCGTATTGCCGCTGTCGATTGGTGACGGTGAGCTGGCGGAAACCGCCGACACCGTGGTCCCGACCGGTGAGATTTTTCGCTATTGGTTGCAGGGCGGGCGCATTGACGTCGGCTTCCTCGGCGCCGCGCAAGTCGACCGTTTCGGCAACATCAACACCACCGTGGTCGGCGATTACCATGCACCGAAGGTTCGTCTGCCAGGTGCCGGTGGCGCACCGGAGATTGCCGGTTCGGCCAAAAGCGTACTGATTATCCTCAAGCAGTCGGCGCGTTCGTTTGTCGATAAACTCGACTTCATTACCTCGGTCGGCCATGGCGAGGGCGGTGATTCGCGCAAGCGTCTCGGTCTGCCGGGCGCTGGTCCGGTGGGCATCATTACCGACCTGTGCATCATGGAACCGGAAGCCGGCACCCATGAATTTGTGGTTACCGCATTGCACCCAGGTGTGACCCGCGAGCAAGTGGTCGCCGCCACCGGTTGGGCGATTCGCTTCGCTGACACGGTTGAAAACACGGCTGAGCCGACTGAAGTCGAACTCACGGCTCTCAGGGATCTGGAAGCCCGCACCGCTGCCGCCCACGGCCAAGCACCCGGAGAAGCCTGATGCGTGACGTTTATATCTGCGACGCCATTCGCACGCCYATCGGCCGTTTCGGCGGCGGTCTGTCGGCGGTTCGCGCTGACGATCTGGCCGCTGTGCCGCTCAAGGCGCTGATGGAACGCAACCCGTCGGTGGACTGGACGGCTGTCGACGAGGTGTTCTTCGGCTGCGCCAACCAGGCTGGCGAAGACAACCGCAACGTCGCACGCATGGCGTTGCTGTTGGCCGGGCTGCCGGAAACCATTCCGGGCGTCACGCTCAATCGCCTCTGCGCCTCGGGTATGGATGCCATCGGCACCGCATTCCGCGCCATCGCCAGCGGCGAAATGGAGCTGACGATTGCCGGCGGTGTCGAGTCGATGTCCCGCGCGCCGTTCGTGATGGGCAAGGCTGATTCAGCGTTCTCGCGCAACATGAAGCTGGAAGACACCACCATCGGCTGGCGCTTCATCAACCCGTTGATGAAAGCGCAATACGGCGTGGATGCGATGCCGCAGACCGCTGACAACGTGGCCGACGATTACGAAGTGTCCCGTGAAGACCAGGACGCTTTCGCGCTGCGCAGCCAGC
>NZ_JBFULH010000181.1:0-7913 GCF_056400445.1 Pseudomonas sp. P5_B2
GCTTTCATGCATTCGGTCTGAGTCATTGCCTTGAAACCGTGACCTTTGCAAACCCCTTGCCCCTTACAGGCGTTTTCTGCGGTTTTGCAATCGTTCATGCCTTTGCACGACGTCACGCCGTAGCAGTGAACTTGAGGTGCATCGGCGGCCTGAGCCTGTGTGGCGACACCGGCAAACAGTGCAGCGGCGGCGAAAGCAAGAGCGGCACCAGCGGTCGCGGATTTGAAGTTCATTTTTTGTATCCTCGGTCTTCGTCAGGGTTGTCGGCTGGAACGTTGTTCAGTCCCGACATAGCACTAGAGAGTGCTGCCCCAAAGGCGTTACAGAGGCCTGCAAAAAAGTTTCGATTCGCTCAACTGTCATCCTTGAGCTTGAGCAAAGGCTCCTGAAACCGCAGCAAACGCCCGGCGTTGCCCAGTACCAGCAACGTGCTCAAGTTATGCAGCAATGCTGCAATCATCGCCCCTGCCGCGCCCAGCCAGCCAAAAGCGGCGAAGGCAACAATCGCCATTGTCCAGCCCAAACCGATGATCACATTCACCTGCAAGGTCTGACGACATTGACGACTCAGACGCACACAGGTGCCGAGCCGGCGCAGGTCACTGCCAATTAAAACGATGTCGGCCGAAGCCAATGCGATATCTGCCCCGCCCGCGCCCATTGCGACACCCACGACACCGGCCTTGAGCGCCAGAGAGTCGTTGATCCCGTCTCCGACCACCATCGGCCGGAAGCCGCTGCCAATTTCCTTGAGCACGCGATTGAGCTTGTCCTCAGGCAACGCCTGCGCTTCGACATCGCTAATGCCGACATCACGCGCCAGCGTGTGCGCGACGCTTTGCCGATCCCCGGTGAGCAGCAACTGCCGACCCAGGCCCAGTTCTCGCAGCTCACTCAAGGCAAATCGTGCTTCGGGTTTGACACTGTCGGCTAKCAATAACCAAGCGAGAAATTCGCCATCCAGCGCCAGCCCGGCAATCGGACCGTCATGTTCAGGAACCGCCGACGTAGCAATGCCCAATTGCGCGAACAATTCAGGACGACCGAGTGCAGCCTCGCCCTGTTCCGTCATCGCTACCACACCCAAACCCTGGCGCTCGTGAATGTCCGACAGCAGCAAAAAATGCTCCTGCGTGACCAGCCCGGCAAGCGCACGACTGACCGGATGACTGCTGGCCGAACCGAGGCTGGCGGCCAGCTTCAAGACGTGACTGCGGTCTTCCAGCGGACTGTCGATGGACTGCAAGCGCAAGGTGCCAAACGTCAGGGTGCCGGTTTTATCCACTACCAACGACGTCAGGTCTGCCAGCTCTTCAAGAAACGCCGAACTGCGGATCAGAATGCCGTGTCGCGCAGCCACCGCCACCCCGGCAATGGCCGTCGCCGGCGCCGACAACACCAGCGCACATGGACACGCCGCGACCAGCACCGCGAGCATCGCCTGGGCATCATTGGTGACGAACCACGTCACCGCCGCCAGCAACAACACCAGCACCATGTAGCTGCCGGCATAACGCTCCAGCAAGCGAGTAATCGGTGGCTTTGAGCGCTCGGCGCTTTGCATCAGCGAGATGACTTTGCCCAAGGTCGATTCGTTGCCGATACGGGTCACTTCAACGCGAAGCAGGCCATCGAGGTTGATCGCTCCTCCGAATACCGACATGCCAACACCGGCTTCCATCGGCACCGACTCACCGGTAATCGAAGCGGTATCGAGGCTCGCCTGACCGGACAACACCCGGCCATCCGCCGGCACGCGATCACCGGCACGAACCTCGACCAGGTCACCGGCCTTGAGTGTGCTGTTGTCGACTTCGAGGATCGAGCCATCCGCCTGAACCTTTCGCGCATGGCTGCGGGTGAGTTTGCCGAGTGCATGAATCGCTTCCTGCGAGCCAATCACGCTGCGCTCTTCCAGCACATGACCGAAGATCATGATGATCGGCAGCAACGCAGCAGTCAGCAGATCACCCGTAGCCCAAGCCCCCAGCATGGCGAGCGCGATCAACTGGTCGGTGATCCCGTGCAAGCTCGGATAACGCAGGCTGTACCACGCCGAACGCATCACCGGCACGGCCACCAGCAGTGACGCAAATCCGAGCAGTAATTGGCTGACCCCGGCCTGCTCCGGCGACAGCCAGCGCCAGATCAGACCTAGCCCGAGCAGGCCCAAGGCGAGCATGGCCAGTGTCAGTTGGCGAGCGGCGCTGCGTTGTTCGGCCGAGGACAACAGGCTTGATGTGGCGGCGGTGTGCGCGGTCATTGTGCAGCTCCCTGAATGATCAGGCGGGAATCGTCTTTCGGATTAACTGTGGTCACGGAACCGGCCTGGCCAAGAATCTTCGGCATCCGCTCGCGGTAAATGCGCAGCAGCATTTGCGGGTCGGCTCCCTGCTGTTGCGCCTTGGCGAGGCTCAATACGGTGGCGGTGTCGGCAGACGCTTTCGCCAGGCGTTCGCTGGCTTGGGCATGGGCCACTTGCAGCGTTCGATCCGCTTGTTCGTTCGCGGCCTGGTTCACCTTCTCCGCTTCGGTGCGCGCGTTCGCCACGGCTTTGTCGGCTTGCTGGCTCGCGGTTAACACCGCGTTGAACGCGTTTACCGCAGGACCGGGCAGACTCGATTGCACGTCCACTCGAGCGACTTCGATTCCCAACCCCTGCCCTGTTGTTGTCAGCTCGGCTAAACGTTGATTGATGCTTTGCACCAAATTACCTCGCAGTCGTTCACGTCGTTCGGCAGCCTGATTGTCGGCGCCGATCAGTTCCGGACGCGCCACTAGAATAGTGTCCAGATCCCGCGCTGCGGTCAGGGCTACAGCGCTGCGGGTGACCAACCGATCCAGCGCCGGCAACACATGTTCACCTTGCAGCACGAAGGCATACGGCTCGGTGACTTTGTAGAAGACCCGCACATCAAGTTGCACCACACCGGCATCACCCGTCAGCAAATAGCCGGACCCGGCGAGTGCATCACTGAGCGGTGTGGCAAACGTGGCAGCGCGATCAGCCTGTAAGGCAACATCACTGCGCAGAAGACTTTCCACTCGACGCTCGATAACGAGATCTGCCGCCGGCAGTAACACCACTTGCTCAAAAGGTCGCGGCCATGCCAGCAACAACCCCGCATTCTGGATGCGGTCCAGCGCACCAAAATGCAAAACCACTGCGCGATTCTGTGGATCAATCTGCCGCACATTGGAGAATGCCCAAGCTAACGCAGCCAGAACGGTCACGGCGTAAAGCGCGAGAAAAGCCAGGCGCCCGGCCTGAATCCAGGGGCTGCTTAATTCATTTGTTCCACGTGGAACTAAACTCATGGCTGCGACCCGGACTTGTTTTCGAGGCTCGGAGGTCCGTCAACCAATACTCGGAATGGCGCGGCATCGGTGCGCAATATCAGTTTGGTACCCGGCGAAACAATGGTGCCCAAGGTATCGAGTGAGCGCAGCAGGTTGTACAGCTGCGGAGATCCGGCATACGCACGGCCGTAAATCTGCGCCGCTTCAACCCGCGATTGAGCTTCGATGTCAGCAGCTTTGACCGTTGCATCGGCCTGCACAATTCGCGCATCCCGCTCGGCGGCCGAACGGATTTGTGCAGCTTCGCGCTTGCCGATTGCAGTGCGTTCGGTGGCGATTGTTTCACGCTCAGCGCGCATGCGATCGACGGTGGCGGTYAGCGTAACCGACGGTAAGGTCAGACGCTCGATGCCGACTTGCAGCACTCGAACGCCATAAGTCGTGAGCAACTGCTGATCGATCTGATGGCGAAGTTGCGCCTCAAAGTCGGCAATGTGAACTTGATTGGCGTCGGTGTTGACCAGGTTCGCCAAGTCAAAACTGGCGGCCGTGGTTTCCAGCGCAGAGCCGACAAAAGTGCGGATCTGCCGCGCCGCTTCATCCGGCTGATTCTGCACCGCACGCATGAAACGTTGCACGTTGTCCGGATCGCCCTGCACCTGCCACGCCACGTAAGCCTGAACAATGATGCGCAAACCGTCGCGGGTGCCGACATCCTGCAAACCACTGGAGGTGGTGCGCAAGCGTAAGTCGACCGGAATCGCCGCTTCAAACGGTGCTGGCCAGCGCCAGCCCAGACCTGGCTCAAGTAAAACCCGCGATGGATTGCCGAAGCGCGTGATGACCGTGGCCTCCCCCGAGCGCACTTGAACAAGGCTTGCGGCAGCGATTGCGAAGGCCACAAGCAATGCTGCCCAGCCCATGCGCCGCCAGGGAAACGGGCCGGCTTCGTGTGGATCGCCGTGGTGATGATGGTGGTGACCGTGGTGATGCCCGTGATCGTGGCCGGCGTGGTCATCGTGCTCGTGAGTGTGCGACTGGCTCAATGGGTAGCTCCTGGCTGGGCGCTCGTACGCGGCGACGCAAGATCAGCCGGCAGTGTGAAAGTACGGAGGTCGATGGTCGGCGCATTGCTGCTGCCACCCAGACGATGATCAAGAATCAGCAGCTTGGCGTTCGCCAGGCCCTGACTCAGTTGGCTGAGGTATTGTTCCAGCACAAACGCCTGGCCTGCGTTGGCGTAGGCTTTCTGCTCCGCGCTAAATTTCAGGTCCGCCACCTGGGCCGTGGCGTTGATCTCATGAGCGCTGGCAGTCGCTTGATCGCGCGTGATGCTCGCTTGCAGTTGCGCCAGATGGGTCGCCTCGGCGGCGGCACCGCGTTCCCGCGAGATCAATGCTTGAGCGCCGATCTGTGCCGCTTGCACACCGTGATAAGCATTGGCAGCGCCGGCCGGTGGATGAATCGCTTCCACCACAGTGGCGAGAATTTCCACACCACTGTCGAGTTTCTGCAGGTCAGCCTGCACCGCCCGGCCAATCTCATCAGCAAGTCCTACCCGGTCTTCGCCGAGCAAACCATCAAGGGTTCGCGAGGCGAAGTCATGCACCAGGATCCGGCTGGCGGTGCTGCGAATCAGGGTCGGTACATCGGCGCTGTTATAGGTGGCCGCTAATGCCGCTTGATCGGTCAGGCCGATGCGATAAACGAAACGCACGTCCATGTTAACGATCTGGAAGCTCTGCTTGTCGGCGCGGCTGCTGGCGATGACCTGGGATTTGTCGTTCACGTGGCTAGCGTCCCATAACCGATTGGCAATCGCCGGTGCCGGACCTTCCGCAGGCTCGGGTACAACCGGTGCCGACGTTTCGCCAACACTGGTGGCCAACTCGTGAACCACACCGTTTTCGACCTTCAACACGCGGCCCAACGGCCACGGCAAACCGGCGTGCAAACCAGGACCAAACACCTCTACCGGTTTGCCGAAACGCTCGTAGATACCTCGCCCCTGCAACGGTATTTCGTGAATCCCGGTGAGTGACCAGCCGACGAAAATAATCACCGCCAGCACCGGCAAAAATGCGCGGCGCATGTAAGTGAAGGCCCAGATTTGCCGCAAGTCGATGCCGAAGCGGTTGTGCAATTCGTGCTGCAAGGCGAGCAGCGGTTGCGGTGGCCAGCGCAGCATGTCGGCGATAAAACTGCGTGCCAGCAACGCAGGTTCGAGTTGTTCGCGCTGTGGACTGAACAGCGACAACACCGCACGCAGCAGCAACTCGACTGCGACCAGGCCCGGCAGCACACCGATCAGCACCGCCAAACGCACTGGCCAGACCGAGGTTTCGCTGGCGAACAACAGACACAACGCGCCGAGAACCAGGCAAATGATTGTTACCCGAGTCAGTTGCGCCAGTGCACCGGCTTCCGGCCATTGGGCGACGTTTTCCTGAGCCAGTTGCCGCTCGACGACCAGCAGACCAAACGCCAACAGCAATGCCAGCACTGCGCCGACACTGGCCGACAACCCCAGCGCTGCGGGTGGAAGCGCGAGGTTCCAGAACTGACTGATGCTGAACAACGTCAACAGCGCCCAACCGCCAAGCCAGAGTGTTGGCGCGCCGATCTGGCTAAGCATGCGCACCATGCGCTGACTGAGTCCCTCCAGTAGTCGCTCATACCAACCCGCAGGCGCAACGGATTCGTCAACGTCGACGACCACAGGCAGCGTTGGAGTCATCGCCTGTGTACGCCACCGCGTAACCCACCAAGCTGATTGCAGACCGGCAACCAGCACCAGCAGAGCGGCACTCTGACTCACCAGAAATACGCCCCACAGTGACGTGGGCACAAACAATCCAATGCATAGCGTCAACACCAGCCCGACCGCGGCCAAAGCACTCAGGCCAATGGCGAACTGGCGCAATCGCCGCCCCTGAAACACCGCCTGCTGAAAGCGCGGCAGCCCTGCTACCTGCGCACCATCGACTTCGATATCGACTTGCATACCACCCCAGTGTTTATTCAACGCGGACACCGCATTTCGTTACGATATAACGAAAACGGTGAAAGTTTTGTACTTAATAGCTTTATCTAAAGGTGATGAACCTGTCGCCCGGCTGAAGCCCTGATCGAAAAAGTACGAAACGAACAAATTGCGTTCGTAATTTTAGCCAGCTACTACTTACCAGCCCGATCCCATCAACTTCAGGAGTTCATCCATGAGCAGCTACGACATCGTGATTCTGGGCGGTGGCCCCGGCGGATATAACGCCGCGATCCGTGCAGGCCAGCTGGGTTTGAAAGCGGCATGCGTCGAAGGTCGCGCGACCCTCGGTGGTACCTGCCTGAACGTTGGTTGCATGCCGTCCAAGGCGCTGTTGCACGCCTCCGAACTCTACGACTCGGCCATGGGCGCGGAATTCGCCAACCTGGGTATCGAGGTCAAACCCACCCTCAACCTCGCTCAGATGATGAAACAAAAGGACGAAAGCGTTACCGGGTTGACCAAGGGCATCGAGTTTCTGTTTCGCAAAAACAAAGTCGACTGGATAAAGGGCTGGGGCCACATCGACGGGCCAGGCAAAGTCACGGTCACGAACAGTGCCGGCGGCAAGTCCGAGTTGAGCGCCAAAGACATCATCATCGCCACCGGCTCCGAACCCACTCCCCTGCCGGGCGTCGATATTGATAACCAACGCATCCTCGACTCCACCGGCGCGCTGTCGCTGAACGAAGTGCCAAAACATCTGGTGGTGATCGGGGCCGGTGTCATCGGTCTGGAGCTGGGCTCTGTGTGGCGGCGCCTGGGTGCTCAAGTCACAGTGGTCGAGTTTCTCGACCGCATCTGTCCGGGTGTGGATGTAGAGGCCGGCAAAACTCTTCAGCGTTCATTGAGCAAACAAGGCATCACCTTCAAATTGAGTTCGAAAGTCACCAACGCCACGTCATCGGCGAGCGGTGTTCAGCTCAGCATTGAACCGGCGGCGGGCGGTACAGCAGAGTTGCTGGAGGCCGATTACGTACTGGTGTCGATCGGTCGTAGGCCTTACACCCAAGGCCTTGGCCTGGAAAACATCGGACTCGCCACGGACAAGCGCGGCATGCTCGCCAACAACGGGCACCGCACCGAAGCGGCGGGCGTGTGGGTGATCGGCGATGTCACGTCCGGGCCGATGCTCGCCCACAAGGCAGAAGACGAAGCCATGGCCTGCGTTGAACAGATCGTCGGCAAGGCCGGTGAAGTGAATTACAACTTGATTCCCAGCGTGGTCTACACCAAACCGGAGCAGGCCAGCGTCGGCAAGACCGAAGAGCAACTCAAGGCTGAAGGTCGCGCGTACAAAGTGGGCAAATTCCCATTCACCGCCAACAGCCGGGCCAAGATCAACCACGAGACCGAAGGCTTCGCCAAAGTGCTCGCCGATGAACGCACCGATGAAATTCTCGGCGTCCACCTGGTGGGCCCGAGCGTCAATGAAATGATTGGTGAGTATTGCGTGGCGATGGAGTTCAGCGCCTCGGCCGAGGACATTGCGCTGACGTGCCATCCACACCCGACACGGTCCGAGGCGTTGCGCCAAGCGGCGATGAATGTGGGGGGGATGGCGACGCAG
>NZ_JBFULH010000182.1:0-7908 GCF_056400445.1 Pseudomonas sp. P5_B2
CGGCGGCATATCTTCGAAAATTTTATCCAGCAACGTTTCCGCAAAGCCCACGATGCTGACATCCGCTATTTCATGCCCGAGCTGTTCGGCATGAGCAATGCGACGGGCGAACTCTGTGCCGTGGCCGGGATTCGCATGGCGAGTCTCGGCCCGTTGTTTCTGGAGCGCTATCTGGATGAATCAATCGAACCACTGATCAGCGCCGCTGCCGGTCAACCCGTGGACCGCGCAGGCATCGTCGAAGCCGGCAACCTGGCCGCCAGCGATACTGGCAGCGCACGAATGAGCATCATCGCCATCACTTACCTGCTGGCCATGGGCGGCCTGGAATGGGTGGCGTTTACCGGCAATGTTGGCCTGGTTAACAGCTTTCATCGCCTGGGTTTAAACCCCGTGACGCTCTGCGCTGCTGACCCCGAACGGCTGGGTGATGAACGCCACCACTGGGGCAGCTATTACCAAAGCAAACCTTGGGTGCACGTTGGCAACATCCGCACCGGTTTCATCCACCTACACGACAGCGGGATGTTTGATCGCCTGGGATTGCCAACGCCCAACGAGGCATCCAGCCATGTCGCCTGAAACCGAACGTTTCAAACAGACCCTGTGCGAGCATGCTGAACGTAAGCCCGGCGCCACTGCGTTGTGGGGCGATCAGCTGAAAGTGGACTACGCCACGCTGTACGCCGAAGTGCTGAGTTGCCAGCAGCGTCTGCGCAATGAACACATCAAGGTGCTGGCTCTGGCGCTGGACAATGGTGTGGAAGCGATGCTCTGGGACCTGGCCGCGCTGTTCGAAGGCCTGACCTGCGTGACGTTGCCGTCGTTTTTCAGCCCGGCTCAACGCCTGCATTGCCTGGAACAGAGCCACGCCGAACGGGTGATTGCCGATCCGCAGCTGGACGCCGAACTGCAATTGGCCGGGTACGAGAAAACCGGTGAGTTCTGGTGCCGGACCTTCGTCGACCCGAATCGCATGCCCAAAGGGACCGCCAAGCTGACCTTCACCTCCGGCAGCACGGGTACGCCAAAAGGCGTGTGCCTGAGTGCGCAGAGCCTTTTAGCCGTCGCTCGCGAACTGGATCAGGCCAGCAAACCTATCGCGCCGCAGCATCACCTGGCGCTGTTGCCCTTGGCGATCCTGCTGGAAAACCTCGGTTGCTACGCCGCCCTGTACGCCGGTGCAACCTTGAGCCTGCCCAGCCAGAAAACCCTGGGTATTCAGGGTGCCAGCGGCGTTGAAGTGTCTCGGCTACTCGGCTGCCTGGCCGCCCGCGCCCCCGAAAGCCTGATCCTGGTGCCTCAGTTATTGCTGATGTTGGTCAGCGCCGCCGAGCAGAACGCTTTCAACCCCGGCACATTGCGTTTTGCCGCAGTGGGTGGCGCGCGGGTTTCCGAGGAGTTACTGCACCGGGCTCAACGTGTCGGCGTGCCGGTTTACGAAGGCTACGGGCTGTCGGAGTGCGCCTCGGTGGTCTGCCTCAATCGGCCAGGAGCGTGCCGCCCCGGCAGTGTTGGCAAGGCCCTGCCCCACGTAGAGGTTCGCCTGGCAGAAGACGGCGAAGTGCTGATCAAAGGCTCGACCTTGCTGGGCTATCTGGGCGAGGCACCGCACGTAGATGAATGGTGGCCGAGCGGCGATCTCGGCGAGTTCGACCCCGAAGGTTTTCTCTACCTCAAAGGGCGCAAGAGACATCAATTCGTCACCAGTTTCGGGCGCAACGTGAACCCGGAGTGGGTCGAGGCCGAATTGACCCAGCGCCGCCACATCGCCCAGGCGTTCGTCTACGGCGAAGCCATGCCGCGCAACCACGCACTGCTCTGGCCCCACCGCCCGGAGTGCACCGATGAAGAACTGAGCGCTGCCGTCGCCGAAGCCAACGAAGCCTTGCCCGATTACGCCCAGGTCCACCACTGGACCCGGGTGGATCACCCCTTCACTCCCGCCAATGGCCTGCTCACCGCCAATGGCCGACTGCGCCGTGACGCCATCGTCGAGCGTTACCGGGAGCAACTGTCGGAATCTGCATTTCCCGAGGAATCCGCATCATGAGCTTTTTCGACCGKCTGCAAGCAGCCACGCAACAAGAACGCCATGCGTTGTTCAATCTGCCGATCATTCTCGATGCCCTTGAGGGCAAGGTCAGCCTGGAAAGTTATCGGGCGTTCCTGGCGCAAGCCTATTACCACGTGCGCCACACCGTGCCCTTGATGATGGCCTGCGGTGCGCGTTTGCCGACGCGTCTGGAATGGCTGCGCGAAGCCGTCTGCGAATACATCGAGGATGAATACGGTCACGAACAATGGGTACTCAATGACATCGAAGCCTGCGGTGGCGACAAGGACGCGGTGCGCAACGGTCGTCCGTGCATGCCGATCGAATTGATGGTCAGTTTTCTCTACGACCTGATTGCCCGAGACAACCCGGTCGGCCTGTTCGGAATGGTCAACGTGCTGGAAGGAACCAGMATCGCCCTGGCCACCCACGCGGCCGGCAGCATTCGCGAGCGGCTGGATTTGCCGGAAAGCGCCTTCAGCTACCTCAGCTCGCATGGCGCTCTGGACATCGAACACATGCAGACCTATCGCCGGCTGATGAATGCCCTCGACGATCCGGCAGACCAGGCGGCCGTCATTCACGCGTCCAAAGTGGTGTACGCGCTCTACACCGACATGTTCCGTGGCTTGCCGCGCGACGGGGAGAAATTGTATGCAATTGCATGAAGCTCGCGTGGTGCTCACCGGCGCCAGCGGTGGCATCGGCCTGGCGATCGCAACCGCCCTGTGCGYCAGCGGCGCACGGGTGCTGGCGGTGTCTCGGCAAAGGGAACCGTTGGCATCGTTGTTGACGCGTTATCCGCAACACCTTTGCTGGATCGGCGCGGACCTGACCAATCTGGCCGACAGGCGTCGGGTACTGAGCGCAGCCGAAATCATGGGTGGAATCAACCTGCTGATCAACGCCGCCGGGGTCAACCAATTCGCCATGCTCGAACAGCTGGAGGACAGCGACATCGACGCCATGCTGGCGGTGAACATCAGCGCGCCGATCTGCTTGACCAAACGACTGCTGCCGCTGCTCAAACAAGCCCAGAGCGCGATGGTGGTGAACGTCGGTTCAACCTACGGTTCCATCGGCTACCCCGGTTACGCCAGTTATTGCGCCACCAAGTTTGCCTTGCGCGGGTTTTCCGAGGCCCTGCGCCGGGAACTGGCAGACACCCGTGTCAGCGTGCTCTATGTTGCCCCGCGCGCCACCCACACCCGCATGAACAGCCCGGCGGCGCAGGCGTTAAACGACGCGCTCAAGACAAATGTCGATGATCCGCAAACGGTCGCTGCCGCGGTGATTCATGCGATAGCGGGTGACCACCGCGACCTGTACCTGGGTTGGCCGGAGCGTTTTTTCGTTCGCCTCAACAGCCTGCTGCCCAATCTGGTGGACCGAGGCTTGCGCAAGCAATTGCCGCTGATCCGCCGCCTGAGCGAAGAACCCGACAACGAGCATTTAAAACCATGAAAAAAATCATCGCTTGCCTGCTGTTGGGGGCCTTGAGCCAAAGCGCCTGGGCGCTGGACCCCGCCGATCAGCAACGCCTCAAGGGCATTCAACAAAGCTGGGCGCACATTCAATACGAAGTCCCCGAAGCGCAACGTACCGCAGCGTTTGAAAAACTGGCGGCCCAGGCTTCCGCGTTCGCCCAGGAACGCCCATCGGTGGCAGAAGCCTGGATCTGGTCCGGCATCGTCACCAGCAGTTGGGCCGGTGCACAGGGTGGCCTCGGTGCACTGGGCAAGGTCAAGGTGGCGAAAGCCGATCTGGAGAAAGCCCTGACCCCGGACCCGAAAGCCCTGCAGGGCTCGGCCTACACGAGCCTGGGTGCTCTCTATGACCGCGTACCCGGCTGGCCCATCGGTTTCGGTGACTMGGACAAGGCCGAACAGTTGCTCACGCAGGCCTTGCAACTCAACCCGGACGGCATCGATAGTCTGTACTTCTGGGGCGATCACCTCTACCGTCAAAAGCGTTACAGCGAAGCCAGACTTGTGCTGCAAAAAGCCCTGCAAGCCGCCCCAAGGCCCGGCCGGGAATCCGCCGATGCAGGGCGGCGCAAAGAGATCGATGCGTTGCTGGTGGACGTGAACAAGAAACTCTACTGACAGGAGTTCGTGTGCGCTTATTACTGATCGAGGACGACGTTGCCCTCGGCGAGGGCATCCATCAAGCCCTGGGCCGCGAAGGTTACACCGTCGATTGGGTACAGGATGGCGTCAGCGCCTTGCACTCGCTGCTGAGCGAAACATTTGACCTGGCCGTGCTCGACCTCGGCCTGCCGCGCATGGACGGCCTTGAAGTGCTGCGTCGCTTGCGTGACAGCGGTTCCAACCTGCCGGTGCTGATCCTCACCGCCCGAGACGCAACTGAAGACCGCATTGCCGGGCTGGATGCCGGGGCCGACGATTACCTGATAAAGCCTTTTGACCTGGCTGAACTCAAGGCTCGCCTGCGAGCCTTGCTGCGGCGCAGTGTCGGGCGCGCTCAAATGCTGATCGAACACGCTGGCATCAGCCTGAACCCCGGTACCCAGCTAGTCAGTTATCACGGCGCGCCGGTAGCACTGACCCCCAAGGAATATCAGTTGCTCCACGAATTGCTCTCGCCCCCTGGCCGGGTCATGACCCGCGATCACCTGATGCAGTTGCTTTATGGCTGGAACGAGGAAGCCGAAAGCAACACCCTGGAAGTGCACATCCACCACTTGCGCAAAAAATTCTCCACCGACCTGATCCGAACCATTCGCGGTGTCGGTTATCTGGTGGAGGAGCGTCGATGACGTCGATCCGGCGCCGCAGCCTCACGCTCATCATTGGCTTGATGCTGGTCGGCGTGACCGTGATCAGCCTGCTCAATCTGCACGACAGCAATCACGAAATCGCCGAAGTCTATGATGCCCAACTGGCTCGAAACGCCCGGCTGTTACAAGGTGTGATGCGCATGCCCATGGCCAGTAAGGAACACGCCGACCTGTATCAGGCGTTCAACAACGCCTTGGGTGAAGCTGCGCCCAAGGGCGACGGCCATCCTTATGAAACCAAACTGGCTTTTCAGGTGTGGAATGGCCACGGCGAAGTGCTGGTACACACGGCCAGTGCGCCCTCCTTCAGCACGCCGCCATCGACACCCGGTTTCAGTGAAGTGGTCGACCAGAGCAGCCGCCACTGGCGCGCCTTCATGCTCGAAGACAAACAAAACGATCTGAAAATCTGGGTGGGCGAACGGGACGACGTGCGTTCGGATCTGGTGGATCGAATCGTGCGCCATACCTTGTGGCCCAATGTACTGGGCAGTCTGATTTTGGCGGCATTGATCTGGGTCGCCATCGGCTGGGGCCTCAAACCACTGGAAAACATGGCGGCGACCTTACGGGCGCGGCACAGCGGCTCGCTGGAACCGTTGCAACTGACCCCTCTGCCCAGTGAACTGGAGCCGATGCAAGCAGCACTCAATCGCATGCTGGCGCAGATCCAGGAAGTGCTGGGCCGCGAGCGCCGCTTCATCGCAGATGCCGCCCACGAAATGCGCACGCCCTTGGCGGTGTTGCGCGTGCATGCACAAAACCTGCTGGAGGCCGGCACCGAAGAAGAGCGCCGTGACTCTCTGGAGTTTCTGATCGCCGGCGTCGACCGCACCAGCCGCCTGGTCAATCAATTGTTGACCATGGCCCGCCTGGAACCCAAAGCCATGGCCCCGGTGTTGCACAGCATCGATCTGGCCGAAATCGTGCGCGACAGCCTTGCACAGCTCACGCCCTGGATACTGAGTAAAAACCTTGAGTTGGCCTTCGACGTCCAGGACCGCCCCTTTAAAGTCATCACCGACGCTGCCGCCGTCGACGTTGCGCTGAATAATCTGATCAGCAACGCGGCTAACTTTTCACCCGAACAGGGCGTTATCACCGTGCAGCTAGGTCAGGCGGACGGCTTCTATTTACTGAGCGTCGAGGACCAGGGCCCCGGCATCGACGAAGCCGATCGCGAACGCTTGTTCGAACGGTTTTACAGGCGCGGAAATGTTCAGGGCGCGGGACTCGGGCTGACCATCGTCAACACCATCGCGACTCGGCTGGGCGGACGCATCACGCTGGTCAACCGACCGGAAGGCGGGTTGTGCGCGACGCTGGCTATTCCTGATAGCCCGTCATGCATCGCGTTACCGCACATTACACGCGAACTGCCGCCCAGCGTTTGATTCAAATCTCTCGCTGACGGAATCCGTGTGGGAGCGAACAGTCGCTTCTGAACGCCTGCTTTTTTCCGGTTGCTGCATGTCGCGAAGGGCAGCAAACGGGCCAGGAGCAGTCATTCGACACTCCCCGTGCCAATCGTTTAAATTGACCCATTTGGTTACCATGCGGCCTCAAAAAATGACCAGCACTTTCCAAGGCAGCTGTCTCTGCGGCGCCGTCAGTTACGAAATCAAATCACGCCCCAAAGCGCTTTCACATTGCCATTGCAACCAATGCCGTAAAAGTCATGGGGCAGCGTTTGCCAGCTATGGCAGCGTGCTGCGAACTGACCTGCATATCATGCAGGGCGCGGAGTGCATCACGACTTACCGCTCTTCGGAATCAGTGCTTCGTCAGTTCTGCGGCCAGTGCGGWTCGTCGCTGTTCTAGTCGCGAAGCCAGGGTGAATACGCAGACTGGATATCTATAGCGCTGGGTTCGCTAGACACGACCTTTACCACCGACAACCAGCAACATGTCGAAGTGACGTCCAAGGCGCCTTGGTATGAAATCCAGGATCAGTGGCCACAGTCTCGATGACAGCTTCGGGCCAACTGCTACCAGTCCTCGACAAAGCGCACGCGCTCAACGGTCAACCCAAACCTGCGACAATGCTGCCTCTTAGGGCTTCGTAACTTGCGTGGCAAACGTTCAGGTATTTGAATAACAAATTCGCGGGGAGCAGCCACATTGGAATTGAGACAACTGCGCTATTTCGTAAAAATCATCGAGCTTGGCAGCCTGGGGCGTGCGGCACTTGAACTGGACGTTGGTGTGTCAGCCCTCAGTCAGCAAATCTCCAAGCTGGAAAGCGAACTGTGCACCCGCCTCCTGAATCGAAYCTCCACCGGCGTGACGCCCACTAGCGCCGGATTTGCGTTTTTACACCACGCCCAACTGACGCTACGCCAGGCGGAAAACGCAATCATGGCCGCCCATCGCGGGCGAATGAGCGGTTATGTCAGCGTCGGCTTACCACCGACTACCGCGACGGTGCTCGCGTTGCCGTTGATCAACGCAATGCGTGCGCGTTATCCGGACATACAACTGCATTTGGTGGAAATGCTTTCCGGTCACTTGGCGGCGCAACTCAACGCACGGCAAATTGATCTGGCCATCCTGTTCCAGCTCGAAGGGGGTAAACGCTGGAGCGTGACTCCGCTGCTGGATGAAAAGCTGTTTGTCATTGCCTCGCCCTGCCTGCCTCAAGCGCCTTCTGGTGATAGCGTGCAGTTAGCCGACCTCGGCGGCCTGCCGCTGGTGATGCCCAGCGCGCAACATGGCTTGCGCTCGGCATTGATGAGCGCGTTCGAGCGGGTCGGGCTAACACCCAATGTCATTATGGAAGTCGACGGTCTCGCTGTATTGATGAACGCCGTTCGGGCAGGTCATGCAGCAACGATACAACCGGGGGCGGCCGCTGCATTGAAAGACGGGTCCGGACTTTCACTGATCAGGATTGCCGATCCCCATGTGGGCCGGCGTAATCTTCTGGCGACACTGGCTGACGACGAACTCTCTCCAGCGGCGCTGGCAACGCGGTTGGTCATCGTCGATGTGGCGCGACAGTTGGTCGTCGACAAACAGTGGCCTGGCGCTACATGGATAGAAGGTGTAGACG
>NZ_JBFULH010000183.1:0-7849 GCF_056400445.1 Pseudomonas sp. P5_B2
TCCGCTATCGCTCGGCGGAGCACTTTATTGATGTTTTTCGCAAGTGGTACGGGCCGCTCCATAAAGCCTTCGCGGTGCTGCCTCCCGAGGGTGCCGAGGCGTTTGAACAGGACCTGACCGAGCTGCTGAACCGGGCGAACCGGGCAGGGGAGAAGTCACTAGTGGTGCCGAGCGAATACCTGGAAGTCGTCATCACCAGACGCTGAGCTGGCGTAGATCCAAATGTGGGAACGAGCCTGCTCGCGAAGAGGGAGTGTCAGTCAACAATGATGTTGTCTGATACACCGCCTTCGCAAGCAGGCTCGCTCCCACAAGTGGATTTTGGGTGTTCGGAAGGTCTACACGACGCTGGCGCCCCGGGCTTCTAATAGCTCGCGCAATACCGAGCGATGGCAACGCGTTTCGTCCTCGCAATAACAACCGACCGCCAGCGAGGTTTGATGGGAAAGTGCCGCCAGCAGATCCAGTAACTGACTGGGCGCGGGATGGTTCATTTCAGCCTTGAACTTGCGTTTGAAGGCTTCCCAGGCCTTGTCATCGATGGCCGCTTTGGCTTCGGCGAGCAACTGCGCGCTGGGTGATAGCAGCGGTTGCCACACGTCATAAAAATCCCGGCGGGCAAACTCGTGCTTCGGTATGCCACGGGGTGGGCGGCGTACCGTGCCTAAACGCAGACCCTCATCAGGTGTGCGCGGTGAGCCGAGTCGAACGATATAAATAGTCATGTCGCATTATGGATGACGCGCGCCGTCAAACCACTCCAATGCCGTGCGCCAGATGCAGATCCCCAGAAAGTACGCCGACATCAGCAACCAAAGCCCCATCACCATCGGGTTAATGAGCGGATGGTTGAGCACCAGTGACAAACTGCACAGCAACCAGATGGCCGTCACGGCGATGTTGATCGGCATGAAGCGGCGCACGCGAAACGGGTGCAGGAACTTCATCCGCGTCACCGTCAACAAGGCCAGGCCGATGACGGTGAGCAAGGTGATCCAGGGCGTCGGGGCGATGATGTACAGGCACAGCGCAACCACGTTCCATGCAGCCGGAAAACCCTGGAAGTAGTTGTCTTGGCTTTTCATGTTGACGTTGCAGAAGCAAAACAGCGATGACACCAGAATCAGCGACACAGTCAGCAGCAGCGTGAAGTCGGGCAGCGGCACGTAGCGATAGATGAACAGCGCCGGGATAAACACATAGGTCAGGTAGTCGATCACCAGGTCCAGTATCGAGCCATCGAAACCGGGCAGCACCGCCTGCACATTGACCTTGCGCGCGAGTGCGCCGTCCAGCCCGTCGACGATCAGCGCGACCCCCAGCCACAGCAGGCAGTGGGTCGGCTGATTTTCCAAAAGCGCCAGGGTGGCGAGGAAGGCGGTCACTACGCCGGTCGCGGTGAAACCATGGGCGCCCCATGCTTTGAGCCTGGCAATGTGTAGGGTCGAAATCACGGGGGCGTTCTCCAGAAAGTGAAGCAAGCCCGTTATCACCCCTTCAAGCGGGGGGTGTGGGCAAACCGGGTCGGGTTGCAGGTATCGACCGGAAATCCGGGGATAAGGTTCACCGTCTGTCATTCCAGGCAGCGTGGGAATCAGGCTTTCACGCCAGCCCAACGGTCGTGGCGCATTTACCGCCGGGGTCTATCGTTGCCTGAATGGATCCATTCCCTTCAGGAGGACATCGTCATGAACACCAGCGATTTGCTTGAACAACTACTGCAGGCAGGCAAGGGCTCGATATCGCAACGAGGCGGCGGTGGCGCGTCGTCTCAAGATCCGTTCGGCGGGCTGGGCGGGTTACTGGGCGGCCTGATGAGTGGAGGGAGCGGCTCAAAAAGCAGTGGCGGTGGTGGATTGGATGACTTGCTCGGCGGTTTGCTGGGCGGCGGCGCACCTACGGGCGGTGCGACTCAGCATCGCTCCAGCGGCGGCACGAGTTATGCCGCCTTGGCTTCGTTAGGGATGATGGCTTTCCAGGCGTATCAGGCCTGGCAGCGCAGTCAGGCCTCGGCACCACAACAGCCGCCGCGCACCGTCGATTTATTGTCGGGGCCGGACGTCGAAGACCACAGCCATGCCGTGCTGCGTGCCTTGATTGCGGCGGCGAAGGCCGATGGCCGCATTGATGCCGCAGAGAAGCAGATGATCAGCGCTGAAATCGGCAAACACACCGATGACCCTGACCTTCAGCAATGGCTGGATGAAGAGGTGGCCCGGCCGCTGGATGCCACCGATGTATCGCTGTCGGCCACCGATCCGGCGATCGCGGCGGAAATGTACCTGGCCAGCGTGATGCTGGTGAATGATCAGGGAGAGGCCGAGCGTAACTATCTGGATGAACTGGCGTCGGCACTGAACATCGATCCCGAGTTGCAGGTGCATCTGGAGCAGCGGGCCAAGGGTGCCCCGGCCTGAGTGACCGCCACAAAAACCGTGTTGTCCATAAGATTGCTTTCGCGAGCAAGCCCGCTCCCACATTTAACCGCGTGCGTCAGGTACAACTCGGTTAAATGTGGGAGCGGGCTTGCTCCGGGCGGCGTTCCGACGAAGAACGATAACGCGGTTGACCGTCTGACTCGAAATCAGCTACACCAGAAATGTAATGCCGTGCGCCTCAGCGATTTCCAGTATCCGGGGTAAATCCTCCGGCACCCGCAACCGGTCCACCGCCGCAAAGAACTGCCCGCCCCGCGGGTCTGAGACCACACCGATCATTTTCGCGGTCGGGCTGATGTTTTTGTAAGCATGGATAGAGCCGCCGGGGATGTGCACATAGCCCCCGGCCGAGACCGTGGTGGACGCACCCGCCACCGTCACTTCAACCTGACCGTCGACCACGTAAAACGCTTCGTCCCATGGATGAAAGTGCGGCGGCGGCCCGCCACCTTGCACGCCTTCCTGAATGTGCATTTCAAAGGGTTTGCTCAGATCGCCCCCTGCCAGAATCGTAATCGCCTCACCGACGACATTCACCGGTGCAGGTGATGTTGCAGGTTCGATGATGTGGACCGTTCGCATGATTGACCTCCGAAGGATGAACCCGGACTGGCTGAGTATATTCGCTGCCGTGCCAGCCGAGGCTGCAGCACAAGCCCGTCTGTCCGGGCAATTTCAACGCCGATTGAATTTTTGTCCGGCGCCATCGCTCTGCTGATGTAGAGACGTGTTGCTTGAGCGTCCTGCCACTGGCCATAGACCGAGAGATGCGCCCATGACTGCCCTGACACACCTCCAATCCCGGCCTGCCCACGAGCAGGCGATGTCTGCCACCGGTAGCCTGAAACAGGCCTACGAGCAGTTGCTGTCAAACGACGATACCCAGCCTCTCGCCAGAACGCTTCTACACGCTCAACTGCAGYAGGCAGCAGACCTGCCGCAGGACATGCCACAAGATCTGTCGGGCCTGCAAAACTTTGTCGAACAGCACGCTACCGAGGTGGCTCGCCAATACGCCGACTACCTCAAAGCGCGGAAAGCGGGAGGCGAGCGTCAGTTTTTTAGCAACAAGGCCCACGCCCTGTTTTTCCTGCAAGCCGTTGCCCCGACCAAACTGGTGGACGGCGCCTGGCTGTCCGGGTTGCTGCCACACTGGCGCGACCCGCGTTTCGATGGGCTGATCTGCACCTACCTCGAAGAGTTGGGCGACGGCAACCCGGCGCAGAACCATGTGGTGATCTACCGCAAACTGCTAGCGGAACTTGGCTTGCAGGACACCGGCGTCATCGCTGACGAGCATTACCTGCAAGGCGCGATACAGCTGGCGTTAGGCGCATGTGCCGAGGCGTTTTTACCCGAGGTGATCGGGTACAACTTGGGCTATGAACAGCTGCCGCTGCACCTGCTGATCAGCGCCTATGAACTGAGTGAGTTGGGCATCGATCCGTATTATTTCACGCTGCACGTGACCATCGACAATGCCAGCACCGGCCACGCACACAAAGCCGTGCAGGCGGTGCTGCAATTGATGCCGCTGGAAGGTGATCGCGAAGACTTTCTGCGACGGGTCGCGCTGGGTTATCGGCTGAATGATCTGGGGCAGGGCAGTCGGGCGATCATCGAGTCATTCGACCTCTATGGCGAAGTGCTGAACATGCTGGAACGCAAACGTCCGTTCGGCCAGCACATGCATTCCGACTACTGCCGCTTTGAAGGCAAGACCGTCAACCAATGGCTGTCGGCACCCGAGCAGTTGCCGGGGTTTCTCGCTGCCCTGGAAAACAAGGGCTGGATCAAACGTCACCAAGACCCGCAAGCCAGCCGTTTCTGGCAATTGATCGAGGGCGACGGCGCGGCCATGTTCGGGGTGTTCAGCCCGTATGAAAAACAACTGCTGCACGACTGGATCGCCGGTGATTGGACGCCCGAGCGTGCGCCACCAGCGTATCGCCGCAGCCCCGGTGAACCCGTCGAACCCGCCTTGCCGGCCAGTGATCCGGATGTCCAGAGCCTGCAAGCCGCGCTCGAGGGGCGAACTGCCGCCGAGCAGATGCAGGTGTTGATCCCGTGGCTGTCGGCGCACCGGCATTCCCATCCTGCCGGCCTGTTGGCCACGCGCCGATTCATCGAGCTCAAATCCAGCCTTCGCTAAGGAGCCTTTCATGAGTCAGGAAGAACACATGGACACTGCCGAACTGGCGTTGCTGCAATTGGGGCGCCGTTTGCAGGCTGACGGCTACCGATTCATCACGCCCACGCCGCTGACCCATCAGCGAGTGCTTGATCGGGCCTTCGGGCGACAGGCTCAGACCTTGCGCGATGTTTTCGGTTGGTCGCAGCCATTCGAGCCGGGTCTGTTGTCGGCGGATGAACAGCGGCAGTTACAACAGGCTGGTGTGCTCGAAGAAAGCAACGGACACTTGAAAAGCCGGGTGCGCTGGTCAACCCTGGATGACCTGCTGTTTGTGCATTCTGCCTTTCCCACCGACGCAGCGGACTCGGTGTTCTTCGGTCCCGACACGTACCGGTTTGCGCAGCTGATCCATGCCCATCTGCAACACAATTTCGTTCCGATCCGGCGTGCCGTGGACATCGGTTGTGGTGCCGGCGTCGGCGCCATTGTGATTGCCCGCGCACGCCGAGAAGCCCAAGTGCTGGCCGTGGACATCAACCCGGCGGCGCTGCGTCTGACCGCAATCAATGCCGCGCTTGCCGAGGTTTCCAATGTCAGCATTGAAGCCAGCGATGTGTTGCAGGACGTCGACGGTCAGTTCGACCTGATCGTTGCCAATCCACCCTACATGGCCGACCCGGCCGAGCGTGCCTATCGCCATGGCGGCGGGGCGTTTGGTGCGCAACTGTCGCTGCGCATTGTCGAGCAAGCCTTGAATAGACTGGCACCCGGCGGTTCGTTGGTGCTGTACACCGGCGTGGCGATGATCGATGGCCGCGATCCGTTTCTGCAAGCGCTGACCCCGCGCCTCGCGTCGCCGATGTTCGGCTGGACTTACCGTGAACTCGATCCCGACGTGTTCGGTGAAGAGTTGCTGACCCCCGGTTATCAGCGGGTGGAGCGGATTGCGGTGGTGGCGCTGATCGTCACGCGGGTGGGGCCCGGCATCGGGGGGATCGTTGCGTCGGCGGGTGCGCCATGAACAAGAACCTTGACGACTACAACCGCATGCGCGACTTCTCGGCGACCTCTGAGCCCGCCGCGATCAAACGCCCCAGCAAAAAAAACGCGAAAGACYATGCATTGCAGTTTTGCATTCAGAAGCACGACGCCTCACGCCTGCATTACGATTTTCGCCTGGAACTCGATGGCGCGCTGAAAAGCTGGGCGGTGCCCAAAGGTCCTTCGCTCGACCCCAAGGTCAAGCGCCTGGCGGTCCACGTCGAAGATCATCCGCTGGACTACGCGACGTTCGAGGGCAGCATTCCCGAAGGACATTACGGCGCGGGTGATGTGATCGTCTGGGACCGTGGCGTATGGATTCCACAGGAGGATCCGGCCAAGGCCTACGCCAAGGGCAAACTCAAATTCGAACTGCAAGGCGAGAAGCTCGGCGGACTGTGGAACCTAGTGCGCACGCACATGCCGGGTAAGCAAGAACAATGGTTCTTGATCAAGCATCAGGACAGCGCAGCCAAACCCGAGAGCGATTACGACGTGGTCACTGCCGAGCCCGACAGCGTGCTGAGTGACCGGACCCTCGTCACCAAACCAGCAAAAACAGCGGCCAAACCCAAACCCGTCAAGAAGCCCGCCAAACCCAGCGCCAAGACGCCGTCGGCACCACTCACCGGCGCCCGCAAAGCCAAACTGCCAGAACAGCTCAAACCCGAACTGGCCACGCTGGTGGAAAAGGCTCCAGAGGGCCAATGGAGCTATGAGATCAAATTCGACGGCTACCGCATCATGGCCCGCATCGATCACGGTGACATCAAGCTCTTCACCCGTAACGGCCACGACTGGACCCACAAACTGCCAAAGCAGGCCCAGGCGCTAGCGGCACTGAACCTTGAATCGGCCTGGCTCGACGGTGAGATGGTGGTGGCCGACGAGCAGGGCGTGCCGGACTTTCAGGCGCTGCAAAATGCTTTCGATGCCGGTGCCAGCGCCAACATCCTGTATTACCTGTTTGACCTGCCGTACCTCAACGGCGTGGATTTGCGCGAGGTGCCGGTCGAAGAACGCAGGGTGGCGCTGTCCACCGTGCTCAAACTCAATCAGGACCCGTTGTTGCGCTTTTCGGACTCGTTCGACGAAGCGCCGGAAGCTTTACTCAACAGCGCCTGCCAGATGCAGATGGAAGGGCTGATCGGCAAGCGACTGGGTTCGCCTTACGTGTCCCGGCGCAGCAGCGACTGGATCAAGCTCAAGTGCAAACACCGCCAAGAATTTGTGGTGGTCGGCTATACCGATCCAAAAGGTTCGCGCAATGCCTTCGGTGCGTTACTGCTCGGCTTGCATGACCGTGACAGCGGCGAGTTGCGTTACGCCGGCAAGGTCGGCACCGGGTTCAACGAGACGACCCTCAAGCGCATCTACGAACAGTTGAAACCGTTGACGGCAAAAAAGCCTTCGGTGGTCAATCCACCGACCGGTTTCGAGGCCAAGGGTGTGCACTGGCTCAAACCCGTGCTGCTGGCGGAAGTGGCGTTCGCTGAAATGACCAAGGACGGCTCGGTGCGGCATGCGGTGTTCCATGGCCTGCGCGATGACAAACCCGCAAAGGGCATCACAGAGGAGCAGCCGAAAGTGGTTAAGACCCCAGAGAAAAAAACCTCCGCTGCGGCAAAAAAGAAAACAGACCCTCCCGCGCCGTCGCAGATCGGCCTGGGTGAAGGCAAGGTGCGCATTACCCACCCCGACCGGGTCATCGACGCCTCCAGCGGCACCACCAAGGTGCAACTGGCCGAGTATTACGCCCGAGTTGCCGAGTGGATTTTACCCGAACTGAAAGACCGCCCGGTGGCGTTGGTGCGCGCGCCGGACGGCATCGCCGGTGAGCTGTTTTTCCAGAAAAACGCCGAGCGCCTGGCCATCCCCGGCATTACCACGCTGGGCAAGGAACTGACCGGCCAACCGGTGATGATCATCAACAATGCCGAAGCGCTGATTGGCGCCGTGCAAATGAGCACTGTGGAACTGCACACCTGGAATGCCACCTCGGACAACCTCGATCGGCCCGACCGCTTCATACTCGACCTTGACCCGGACCCGGCGCTGCCCTGGAAAAGCATGGTAGAAGCGACTCACCTGACGCTGTCGGTGCTCGATGAACTGGGGCTCAAGGCATTTCTTAAAACCAGCGGCGGCAAAGGCGTTCACCTGGTAGTGCCACTGACCCGTAAGCTTGGCTGGGATGAAGTAAAAGACTTCAGCCATGCGATTGTCAGTCATATGG
>NZ_JBFULH010000184.1:0-7840 GCF_056400445.1 Pseudomonas sp. P5_B2
CTGTGGGAGCGAGCCTGCTCGCGAAAGCGGTGTATCAGTCGATAGAAATGTCGAATGTAAATCCGCTTCGCGAGCAGGCTCGCTCCCACAGTGGTTGCGTTCATTCATTTAATAGAGGCATTCAACCGCCATGGCCGTGGCTTCGCCGCCGCCGATGCAGATCGCTGCAACGCCCCGTTTCAGGCCTTTCTGGCGCAGGGCCGAGAGCAGGGTCACGAGAATACGCGCCCCCGATGCACCAATCGGGTGGCCCAAGGCGCACGCGCCGCCGTGAACGTTGACTTTCTCGTGAGGGATTTCCAGTTTGGTCATGGTCACCAGACTGACCACAGCGAACGCCTCGTTCACTTCGAACAGATCGACCTGATCCAGCGACCAGCCGGTTTTCTTCATCAGTTTCTTGATCGCCCCCACCGGGGCCACCGGGAACAAGCCCGGGGTGTCGGCAAATGCCGCGTGACCATGAATCACTGCCAGCGGTTTCAGCCCTTGTTTCTCGGCTTCGGAACGGCGCATCAACACCAGTGCCGCCGCGCCGTCAGAAATGGAGCTGGAGTTCGCTGCCGTAACGGTGCCGCCGTCGCGGAACGCTGGTTTCAACGAAGCAATCTTGTCCAACTTGGCTTTCGGCGGCTGTTCGTCATTGCTGATCAGCACCTGTTCTTTACYCACCATGACCGACACCGGGACGATCTCATCCTGGAAGCTGCCATCCTTGATCGCTTGCTGCGCGCGGGTGGTCGAGGCAATAGCAAACGCGTCCTGCGCTTCACGGCTGAAACCGTTGGTTTCTGCACAATCCTCAGCGAAGGTGCCCATCAGGCGACCCTTGTCGTAGGCATCTTCCAGCCCGTCGAGGAACATATGATCGAGCACACGCCCGTGGCCCATGCGATAGCCGCTGCGTGCGCGGTCCTGCAGGTACGGCGCGTTGGACATGCTTTCCATGCCACCCGCCACCACCACGTCAGCGCTGCCGGCCACCAGCATGTCGTGGGCCAGGATCGCCGCTTCCATGCCCGAACCGCACATCTTGTTCAGCGTGGTGCAACGGGTCGATTTATCCAGCCCTGCGCCCAGTGCAGCCTGACGCGCCGGCGCCTGGCCGAGACCAGCGGACAGTACGCAGCCGAACAGCACTTCTTCGACCGATTCGGCCTTGACGCCGGCGCGCTCGACCGCCGCACGGATCGCGGCTGCGCCGAGTTGTGGTGCCGTCAGGCTTTTCAGTTCGCCCTGGAAACCGCCCATCGGGGTGCGGACGGCGCTGACAATAACAATGGGATCGTTGGCAATAGTCATGACAGATCTCCTTACTTGGCGGCCATGCGCAAGGCACCGTCGAGACGGATCACCTCGCCATTGAGCATGCTGTTTTCAATAATATGCCGGACCAGCGCGGCGTACTCGCCCGGTTTGCCCAGGCGCGGCGGGAATGGCACCCCAGCGGCGAGCGAGTCGCGCACTTCCTGAGTCATGCCGGCCATCATCGGCGTTTCGAAAATACCGGGGGCGATGGTCATCACACGGATGCCAAAACGCGCCAGTTCACGGGCGGCGGGCAAGGTCAGGCTGACGATGGCGCCCTTGGAAGCGGCATAAGCAGCCTGGCCGATCTGGCCGTCATACGCGGCGGCCGAAGCGGTGTTGATGATTACGCCGCGCTCACCGTCGGCATCCGGCTCAGTTTCAGCCATGGCCGCCGACGCCAGGCGCAGCATGTTGAAACTGCCGATCAGGTTGACATTGATCACCTGACTGAAACTGGACAATGCATGCGGACCATTTTTGCCGAGGATTTTTTCACCGCGCACGATGCCGGCGCAATTGACCAGCCCATTCAGGCCGCCAAAGGCTTTGACCGTGGCCTGCACCGCCGCTTCGGCAGCCGCTTCGTTGCTGATGTCTGCAACCACGCTTTGCGCGCCCAGGCGCTGGGCCTGCTCCGCAACGGCCTCGGCATTCATGTCCACCAGCATCACTTTGGCGCCGGCGGCGGCCAGCATTTCAGCCGTGGCGGCACCCAGGCCGGAAGCACCGCCGGTGACTAGAAAAACCTTGTTTTCGATCTGCATCACTAATTCCTTGGATTCAAGCTGTAGGGTTTTCCGCGGCGGCCTCTTGAGCCTTGGCGATTTCCTGGTTGCGCAAGATAAAGCGCTGCAATTTGCCGCTTGGGGTTTTCGGCAATTCGTTGACAAATTCGATTTCAYGGGGATAGGAATGCGCCGCCAGACGTTTGCGCACATGTTGGCGCAGTTCTTCAGCCAGTTCCGGCGTGGCGCGGTATTGCTCGCAAATCACGACGAAGGCTTTGACCAGCTCGGTACGCTCTGGATCGGGTTTGCCAATCACGGCGGCCTCGATCACCGCAGGATGTTCGATCAATGCACTTTCCACGTCGAACGGGCCGACGCGGTAGCCGGACGTGGTGATCACATCATCGCTGCGACCGACGAAGCTGATGCTGCCGTCCGGGTTCCATTCCACGGTGTCGCCACTTAAATAATAGTCGCCGACGAACGCTTTGGTCGGCGCGCCTTCGTAGCCGTTGAACCAGCACATCGGCGACTGGGTGCGATCTAGGGCCAGAATGCCTGGCTGGCCGATACCGAGTTCTTTGTACTCCTCGTCGAGCACCACGATGCGGTGGCCTGGTGAGGTAAAACCGGCAGCGCCGACGTGGACCGGGTGTTCCAGTGCGTGGTGGTTGCACAGAACCATGCCCAGTTCAGTCTGGCCGTAGTGGTCGTGAATGACCACGCCAAGGTTGTCGGCGAACCAGCGAATGACTTCCGGGTTCAGCGGCTCACCGGCGCTGCTGACGATACGCAGCTTGCCCTTGATCGATTTGGCGAACTGGTCGCCGCCCGCGATCAGCAGACGATAAGCGGTCGGCGATCCGGTGAGGTTGGTGATCCCGTACTTGTTGATCACCCGGCAGGTGCTTTCGAGGGTGAACGGGCCATCGTAAAAGGTGATCGGGTGACCCATCGCCATCGGCCCGGTAACGCCGTAATAGATGCCGTAGGCCCAACCCGGATCGGCGACGTTCCAGAATGCATCTTCTGGCCGCAGATCCACGGCATCGCGGGTATAGCTCTGAAACGCAACGAGGGCTTTGAGCGGCACCGACAACGCTTTCGACGGGCCGGTGGTGCCTGAAGTGAACATCAGCAGGAACGGGTCTTCGCCAGTCAGCAGCACCGGTTCGCACGCAGGGGAATAATTGGCCAGTTCGGCCCAGAAGCTGTAATCGCCCCGGACGATGCCCTGGCCTTTGGCGCCGCCGACGGTGACGATGGTCGGGCAGTCGGCAACTTCATCGAGTTTCGAGCGATTGACCGCGTCGGTGACTACGACTTTGGCAGCCGAGCTGCCGAGGCGGTGTTCAATGGCTTTGGGGCCGAACGCAGTAAATAGCGGCTGATACACCGCGCCAATGCGCCAAGTGGCAAACACGGTGATCAATAATTCGAAGTTACGGGGCAGAAGCCCGGCGACCTTATCGCCTTTTTTCACGCCTTGGGCCAGCAAGAAATTGGCAAAACGTGCCGCTTTGTCCTGAAGATCGCTGAAGGTATACGTGGCGCTGGCGCCGTCGCGACCTTCCCAGAACAGCGCGATACGCCCCGGCAAGGCATGGCGATCGCAACACTCGACGCAGGCGTTGAGCGCTTGCAGGGAACCGCTGAGTGCGGCGTCGACGGTGTGCTGATAATTGAATTGTGAAGTGGCAGACAGGTAATCGCGCATTGCCAGAATCCCTCGATATTTTTATTAGGTTGGGGAACCGAAAAAACCAGGGAAATACTCGCTCTGTGGGCATTACAGGGCAATGGTCAAAGTTATCAAGTTGCTTGACTGGTTTGGCCAAGGTTCTAGAGCTGTGGCGTCAGTCATTTCTCTACAGGGTTCGGATCAGTGCGCCTCGTTCAAAATCAAACTCCGGTAATGCCCAGGATTCGACCCTGACCACTTGCGAAACGCCTTATAAAACGAACTGGCATCGGCAAACCCCAACCGCGTGGCGATCTCGGCGAAGCTGATACTCGGCTCGGCCAGCCAAACGATGGCCAGCTCCTTGCGCACGCTGTCCTTGAGCCCCTGGTAGGTCTGCCCTTCTTCCGCCAAGCGCCGGCGCAAGGTCGAGGCCGACATGCACAGTTGCTGCGCCAGCGGCTCGGTTTCCGGCCATTGTTGCGCAGGCAGTTGGCGCAAATCCTGTTTGATGCGGCTCGCCAGGCTCTCTGGATCACGGTACTTGACCAGGATATTGGCCGGCGCATGGGCCAGAAACCGCTTGAGTTCTTCAGCGCTGCGCTTGATCGGCAAATCCAGACAGTCAGCGGAGAAAATCATCCGGGTGCGCGGCCGGTCGAAACGCAGGTTCTCGGAGAACATCACCTGATAGTCATCACAAAAATCCGGTGCTGCGCAGCGTAATTCCACGGCCAGAATCGGAATCCGCCGCCCCGCCAGCCAGCAGGCAACGCCATGAACGATCATCCAATAGGTGAAATACGTGAAGGCGCGGCGTGGGTCCTGATCGTCTTCCAATAGGACGATTTCGGCCAGGCTTTGCTGGCGGACCAGTTGCGCGGGCATGTGTTCAAGCATTAACGACAGAAAGCTCAGGCCCGACGTCAGCCCGGCGGCGAGGCTCGGCTGGACCATTGAGCAGCGGCACAGAAACTCCAGGCTGCCGGACTTCAGATTGCGCGGATCCATGCCAAAAAACTCATCATCGCCGCGCCGGGCCAGCAAGCGCCAGAGCCGAGCATACGCGGTGGCCGGGACACGGGCATTGGCGGTTTGCAGCAGCGCTGGATCGATACCGACCTTGTTCAACACCTCTTCGGTGGCCTGGCCGGGGGCGCAACTTTGCAGCAGCGCTTCGCGCACCAGTTGAATGGAGATGGTGTCTTTTTCCGACATTGAGCGCGATGAGCCTTGTTGGTTTTAAGTGGTGGGCATATTAGCGCACGCAGATCCCTGTGGGAGCGGGCTTGCCAGCGATAGCATTATCACTACCACCGATTTTCCTCCTGCCTGGCCCGTGACCCGCGCTACCATCCCTCGCAAACTATAAAAGCTCACGGAAGACTCACCCATGACCACTCCCGCCTTCGACCTGCGCCCGTTAATGGTCGCCAACATGGCCTGCTCCATGTCGATGATGGCGTTCGTCTCGCTGATTGGCCCGATTGCCCGGGTGTTGGGCCTTGCCACATGGCAGGCCGGTGCGGCGGTGACGGTGTCCGGGGTGATCTGGATGCTGCTCGCCCGCCCTTGGGGCCAGGCCAGTGATCGTTATGGCCGGCGACGCATTCTGTTGGTTGCCACCGCGGGTTTCACCCTCGCCTATTGGGCCTTGTGCCTGTTTATCGACGCATCATTGCGATTTCTGCCGTCGGTGCTGCTGGGGTTCATCGGTTTGATGATCGGTCGCGGGCTGATCGGCGTCTTCTACGCCGCCATCCCGGTGGGTGGCAACGCGCTGATTGCCGATAACATTGAACCCCAACACCGCGCCAAAGCCATGGCGGCATTGGGTGCTGCCAACGCCTGTGGCCTGGTGATCGGCCCAGCCATCGCCGCATTGCTGTCACGCTTCAGTTTGAGCCTGCCGTTCTATGCCATGGCCGTACTGCCGTTGTTGGCCTTTCTGGTGTTGCGCTTCAAGCTCAAGGGTCAGGAACTGCACCTGCGGCAAGCACCGCGCAAAGTGCGCCTGAACGACCCACGCCTGCGCCGGCCCATGGCGGTGGCATTTGTGGCGATGCTGTGTGTGTCGATTGCGCAGATTACCGTCGGTTTCTTCGCCCTCGACCGGCTCGGCATGAGCCCGTCCGACGCCGCGCAAACGGCGGGCATTGCCTTGACCATGGTCGGTTTCGCGTTGATCTGTTCGCAACTGGTGGTGCGCCGGCTCGAATGGCCGCCGCTGCAGTTGATCCGCGCCGGTGCGCTGGTGGCCTCCGTGGGATTTGCCGGCAGCATCCTCGCAAATACTGCATGGGGTTTGTGGCTGTGCTTTTTCGTATCGGCGGGCGGGATGGGGCTGATCTTTCCGTCATTCGCCGCACTGGCCGCGAATGCCGTGGAGGCCTCGGAGCAAGGCGCAACCGCAGGCTCCATCGGTGCCGCGCAAGGGTTTGGCGTGGTCATCGGGCCGTTGGCGGCCACGTTGATCTACGACCTCGACCCACGCCTGCCCTACCTGGCGGCAGCTGCACTACTGCTGTTGGTGGCCCTGTGGCCAAAGCCCCCGGCGGCGATCAACGTTAAAGAATGCGATAGAGCAACCGCTCAATCCGCACCCGACTGACCCGCGTGAGAAACTTGGCCACCGCTGGCGGGTAGTCCAGCAGCGTTTCCAAGTCCTGATAACGCTCGATGCGGTTGGTATTGCGAAAAATCTCGACCAGCTCGGCGTTGCGTTGCTCAAGCAATTCGCCTTTCGGGTCATCGAGCAGCAACGCGTTTTCCAGGTCAAGACGGAATGCCCGGGGGTTGAGGTTGTTGCCTGTCAGCAAGGTATAGCGCTGGTCGATCCACATGCCTTTGAGGTGATAGGTGTTGTCGCCATCACGCCACAAGTGCAGGTTCAGTTTGCCGCTGTCAATGCTGTGTAGATGCTTTTTGGCAAAGCGTCGCAGGCTGATCTCGTAGAGGTACGGCAGCGCTGCGATCACCTTGAACGGCTCRCTCGGCGGGATGTAGAAATCGTTGGCGGTCTTGTCGCCGACCACAATGTCGACTTTCACACCGCGGCCCAACGCCCGGTTGATTTCCCGGGTCACCGCCAGCGGCAGGTTGAAGTACGGTGTGCAGATCGTCAGTTGGTGCTGGGCGCTGGCGATCAACTCGCAAATCACCCGGTTCAATGGATTGTTCTTGCCCACACCCAGCAATGGACTGACCGACAAACCGCCCTTCAGCGTGGTGCCCGCCGTAGTGTCATATGTCGCGTGCTTGAGACGGCTGCGCAAATCGCCGATGTCGTGGCGCAGGCTGCGGGTGGTCGGCAGGTTCGGCAAGTCGAGACGATGCACGGCTTTGGACTCAAGGAAACCGTGCTGAACCAGGTGCTGCATCGAATTGGCCAGCGCCTGGCTCTGCAGCACGTGATATCGGTCGAAGCGGTATTTGTCGAACTTGTGCAGGTAAACGTTGTTCAGGCTCGCGCCGCTGTAAATTACGCAATCATCAATCACGAAACCCTTCAAATGCAGCACGCCGAACAGTTCACGCGTCTGCACCGGTACGCCATACACCGGCACTTCACTGGCGTGGGTGCGGGTCGCTTCTTGATACCACGCCGAGTTGCCGGGTTGCTTGCCGGCACCAATCAGCCCGCGCTGGGCGCGCAGCCAGTCCACCACTACGACCACGTCCAGTTCTGGACGCGCCAATTTGGCGACGTGCAAGGCATCGAGAATTTCCTGGCCGGCTTCATCCTGTTGCAGGTACAGCGCAACGATATAGATGCGGTGCGTGGCCTGGGCGATTTTTTCCAGCAGGCAACGACGAAACTCGGCGGCGCCGGAAAGGATGGTGACGGCATCGGCGGTCAGCGGAAAACTGCGCAGTTTGGGCAGCAGATAGCGTTTGAAAAGCGACGGCATAGGACTCGCAGTGGGTCGAATCTGAAGAATTTACGAGCTTACACCATGGATCGGTTTGGGTCTTGTTACCGTCTGTAATGACCCCGATCCCGGGCAAATCAGCGCCCACATTGGTATACCTATCTCTTGTGGGAGCGAGCCTGCTCGCGATGATGGCGGTACAGGCGAAGGAAATTCCTGCTGACCAAGTAAAACGAACGCTTTACTGT
>NZ_JBFULH010000185.1:0-7839 GCF_056400445.1 Pseudomonas sp. P5_B2
GAGTAAGCAGCGAAACGCTGATCCCACTCGGCTTCGGCCGCTTTACCGGCTTCCTTGGCGTCCCACTCGGCGTAGATATCGGCCGGGATTTCGAACGGACCGTGATTCCACTTCAGCGCCGCACGGGTCAGGGCAATTTCCGCGTCACCCAACGGGGCACCGTGGCAGTCTTCCTTGCCTTGCTTGTTCGGCGAACCGAAACCGATGGTGGTCTTGCAGCAGATCAGGGTTGGCTGATCGCTTTTGCGCGCGGTTTCGATGGCGGTCTTGATCTCTTCCGGGTCATGACCGTCGACGTTGCGAATCACCTGCCAGTTGTAGGCTTCGAAACGCTTCGCAGTGTCATCGGTGAACCAGCCTTCGACTTCGCCATCGATGGAGATGCCGTTGTCATCGTAAAAAGCGATCAGCTTGCCCAGGCCCAAAGTACCGGCCAGCGAACTGACTTCGTGGGAGATGCCTTCCATCATGCAGCCATCACCCAGGAACACATAGGTGTKGTGGTCGACGATGTTGTGACCAGGACGGTTGAACTGCGCGGCCATGACTTTTTCAGCCAGGGCAAAACCCACGGCGTTGGCGAGGCCCTGGCCCAGTGGACCGGTGGTGGTTTCAACGCCCGGGGTGTAACCGAGTTCCGGATGGCCCGGGGTGCGGCTGTGCAGTTGGCGGAACTGCTTCAGGTCTTCGATCGACAGGTCGTAGCCGGTCAGGTGCAGCAGCGAGTAGATCAACATCGAGCCGTGGCCGTTGGACAGCACGAAGCGGTCACGGTCGGCGAACGATGGATTGCTCGGGTTGTGCTTGAGGTAGTCACGCCACAGTACTTCGGCGATATCCGCCATACCCATAGGGGCACCGGGATGGCCGCTGTTGGCTTTTTGCACGGCATCCATGCTGAGGGCACGAATGGCGTTGGCACGCTCACGACGGCTTGGCATCGCTGTTCTCCTGAGGGTTCTGAATCGAGAGTGAATAAAACGAAATGGAAAAAAGGTGAGCATTTTCCCTCACCGGGCCGCCTCGGGGCAATGACAGATAGTCATCTGGAGGCGTTTTTCCATTTGATAACGGCGCTTTCGACGGGTGAAACCTTTCCGCTGTCCGTTTGTTGACTGAACCTGAGGCCGAGAAGTGCCATCTATCGAGCAATATCAAAACTTTTTGATATTGCTCTTGCGGGGATTTCGGCCCGTCTCTAGACTGCTGCCCTTATGAATTTACCCGTGCCTTCCATTCAACATGACAATTGCGACGAACTGGCGGCCCTCTGCAAGGCCGGCGGCGACCCTCTGCGTCTGAATGTATTGCGCGCACTGGCCAACGATTCGTTCGGCGTACTGGAGCTGGCGCAGATCTTCGGCATCGGCCAATCCGGCATGAGTCATCACCTCAAGGTATTGGCCCAGGCCGGTCTGGTGGCGACCCGCCGTGARGGCAATGCGATTTTCTACCGTCGCGCCCTGCCTCATACAGACCTGTTGGGTGGCAAGCTGCACACCGCCCTGCTGGAAGAAGTGGACGACCTGACCCTGCCCGCCGATGTGCGGTCGCGAATCGCTCAGGTGCATGGGCAGCGAGCAGCGGCCAGCCAGGACTTTTTCTCACGGGTCGCGGAGAAATTTCGCGCCCAGCAAGACTTGATCGCCGGGCTGCCGCAGTACCGCGAAAGCGTGCTGGCCTTGCTCGACAAGTTGAGTTTCGGCAAAGGCGCCACGGCCATTGAAGTCGGCCCCGGTGACGGCGAGTTTCTGCCGGAATTGGCGCGCCGCTTCACTGAAGTCACCGCGCTGGACAACAGCCCGGCAATGCTCGAACTGGCCCGGCAGGTCTGTGAACGTGAAAAGCTGGCTAACGTCAGCCTGCAATTGGCCGATGCATTGAACGGTGTAAGCCTTCAAGCCGATTGCGTTGTACTGAATATGGTATTGCACCATTTCGCCGCACCGGCCGAAGCACTCAAGCACATGGCCGACTTGTTGAAAACGGGCGGAAGCCTGCTCGTGACAGAGTTATGTAGCCACAACCAGAGTTGGGCCAGGGAGGCCTGCGGTGATCTTTGGTTGGGGTTTGAACAGGACGATTTGGCCCGTTGGGCCACCGCTGCGGGACTCGTTCCCGGGGAAAGTCTCTATGTAGGCTTACGTAACGGTTTCCAGATCCAGGTCCGCCATTTTCAGCGACCGACTGGCGACACTCACCATCGGTAAATTCAGGAAAACATCGAGATGAGCGAATATTCCCTCTTCACCTCCGAGTCCGTGTCTGAAGGACATCCGGACAAAATCGCCGACCAGATTTCCGATGCAGTGCTGGACGCCATCATTGCTGAAGACAAGTTCGCCCGTGTTGCGGTCGAGACCCTGGTAAAAACCGGCGTTGCAATCATCGCTGGTGAAGTGACCACGTCGGCTTGGGTCGACCTGGAAGAGATCGTGCGTAACGTCATTCTGGACATCGGCTACAACAGCTCCGATGTCGGCTTCGACGGCGCCACTTGCGGTGTGATGAACATCATCGGCAAGCAGTCCCCTGACATCAACCAAGGCGTTGACCGTGCCAAGCCTGAAGATCAGGGTGCCGGCGACCAGGGCCTGATGTTCGGCTACGCCAGCAATGAAACCGACGTGCTGATGCCTGCGCCGATCACCTTTTCGCACCAACTGGTTCAACGCCAGGCCGAAGCCCGTAAATCCGGCCTGCTGCCTTGGCTGCGCCCGGATGCCAAGTCGCAAGTGACTTGCCGTTACGAAGGCGGCAAGGTTGTCGGCATCGACGCCGTTGTACTGTCGACCCAGCACAACCCTGACGTGTCGTACAAAGACCTGCGCGAAGGCGTGATGGAACTGATCGTCAAGCACGTACTGCCAGCCGAACTGCTGAGCAAAGACACCCAGTTCCACATCAACCCGACTGGCCAGTTCATCATCGGCGGCCCGGTTGGCGACTGCGGCCTGACCGGTCGCAAGATCATCGTCGACAGCTACGGCGGCATGGCCCGTCACGGCGGTGGCGCGTTCTCCGGTAAAGATCCATCGAAGGTTGACCGTTCGGCCGCCTACGCGGGTCGTTACGTGGCCAAGAACATCGTTGCTGCCGGTCTGGCCGAGCGCTGCGAGATTCAGGTTTCCTACGCGATCGGTGTTGCTCAGCCTACGTCGATCTCGTTGAACACCTTCGGCACCGGCAAAATCAGCGACGACAAAATCGTCAAACTGGTTCGCGAAATATTCGACCTGCGCCCATACGCAATCACCACCATGCTCGACCTGCTGCACCCGATGTATCAGGAAACCGCTGCGTACGGCCACTTCGGTCGCACCCCAGCCACCAAGACCGTGGGCGATGACACTTTCACCACGTTCACCTGGGAAAAAACCGACCGCGCCGACGACCTGCGTCTGGCTGCTGGCCTGTAAGACTTCCCCGGCGGTACCCAAAGCCTTGCACGGTTTGCCGTGCGGGGCTTTTTATTGCGTAGAAATCGCAGCCTCGTTTCACTCGACAGCTCCTACAGGGATCTGTGTAGCAGCTGTCGAGTGAAACGAGGCTGCGAGCTTTTGATCTCCTCGCCTAGCAACACACCGTAAAACATCGTCGCTGCCAACATCCGAATGCGGGCTAACCTTGAAAGCATTCCACCTGAGCAAGGACGCTCACGATGTTTCTACGCCTGCTGTCCACTCTTTTTCTGACCCTGTTTTGCCTGAGCGCCAACGCAACCGACTGCCCCGACTGGCCCCCCGCCCGCGCTCTGGACGAAATTGCCGCCCTGCAAAAACAAATCGACCTGTGGGACGACCACTATCACAGGGGTGGACGCTCACTGGTGGCCGACRAAATCTACGATCAGTCCCGCGCGCAGTTAATCGAATGGCGCAAGTGCTTTGACCTGGGACTGGCACCAGAACCCATGCGCACCGCCAGTGGCATGACAACTCACCTCATCGCCCACACCGGACTGGACAAACTCCGTGATGAACAGGCTGTGGAAAACTGGCTGCGTGATCGCAAGGACCTCTGGATACAACCCAAGGTCGATGGGGTGGCCGTGACTTTGATCTATCGCGATGGCCTGCTGTATCAGGCCATCAGTCGTGGCGACGGCGTGAACGGACAAGACTGGACTACCAACGCACGCTTGGTCCCCAGCATTCCTCCACAGCTGGCCCAATCTGTGGATTTGCTGGTGCAAGGCGAACTCTATTGGCATCTGACTGACCATGTACAAGCCAAGGCCGGCAGCCTCAATGCCCGCTCCACGGTGGCCGGTCTGATGGCCCGCAAGACCCTCACGCCTGAACACGCCACCGGCATCAGGCTGTTTATCTGGGACTGGCCTCAAGGCCCGGCGAATCTGCCCGAGCGTATCGCGGCGCTGGATGAGCTGGGGTTCCCGAGCACGGCGCCTTACAGCCAACCGATCCGGACATTGGCCGATGCCCAACGCTGGCGCGATCACTGGTATCGCTCGCCCCTGCCGTTTGCCAGTGATGGCGTCGTCCTGCGCCAAAGTCAGCGTCCGCCAGCCGAACGCTGGCAGGCAAAATCACCCTACTGGGCCGTCGCCTGGAAATACCCCTTCGCTCAGGCACTGGCGCAGGTGCGGACAATCGACTTCAAGGTCGGTCGCACCGGACGGATCACACCGGTGCTGAATCTGAAACCGGTGATGCTCGATGATCGGCAGATCAAGCGCGTGAGTGTCAGCTCACTGCGGCGCTGGGAGGAACTGGACATCCGCCCCGGCGACCAGGTGTCCATCAGCCTCGCCGGACTGACCATTCCCAGGCTCGACAGGGTTGTACTTCGCAGCACCGAACGCCCTGAGTTGAATGTTCCTCTGGCGGCCGACTTCCATCTTTTGAGTTGCTGGAAGCCGACACCAGGGTGCGAAAGCCAATTCCTCGCGCGACTGTCCTGGCTCAGCGGCAAGCAGGGGCTGGCCTTGCCTCATGTCGGCCCCGGCACTTGGGAGAAACTTTTAGAAACAGGCCGCCTGAATAGCCTTCTGGATTGGTTGACCTTCGGCGCTCAAGAGCTTGCTACCATTAACGGCTTCGGCGAACGCAGCAGTGCTCGTCTTTTAAACAGTTTCAACAGTGCTCGACAGCGTCCTTTCAGTCGCTGGCTAAAAGCCTTGGGTTTACCTCCAACGGGGCAGGCGCAGCTTGCCAATTCATGGCAGGAACTGGCGAACCGAAACACTGAACAATGGCGGGCTGAAGCCGGTATCGGCCCGGGACGTGCAGCGCAATTGAGCGCGTTTTTTCGCGACCCGCAGGTCCTGGCCTTGAGTGAAACATTGCGTGCTGCCGGAATTGACGGTTTCTAGGGACCGGCAATGCCTGGCGACCCGGGAACCCCTAGGTGCCGATGCGCTCAAACGCCCATCGCCGCACTGACCTGCTTGCTTTTGCACATGGAGCTTTTATGAAATGTCTTTCACCGCTCGCCCTGTTGACTCTTTGCAGTGTGTTGGCCGCTCCGCTGATGGCGGATGAAGAAGCGCCGGGGCTGACCGGCTGCGCTGCAAAAAAACAAGGCATCATCAATCAGATCGAACTGGCCAAGTCACGCGACAACACCGACCAGTTAGCAGGCCTGGAAACCGCCCTCAGCGAAGTCACCGCTCATTGCACCGACGCCTCGCTGAAAAAAGAACGGGAAAATAGAGTCCTCGATGCCAAGCATGAAGTCAGCAAGCGCCAGGCCGACCTCGACAGCGCCATGAAAAAAGGTGACCCCGATAAGATCAACAAGCGCAAAGACAAACTCGCCGAGGCCCGCAAGGAATTGCAGGATGCGCTGGACGAATTGGATAAGTAAGGCGTTTTGCAGCGATCGTTCCCACGCTCTGCGTGGGCATGCAGCCCGTGACGCTCCGCGTCACTGGACGCAGAGCGTCCCTTGAGACATTCCCACGCAGAGCATGGGAACGATCAATCCATCCAGATCAAACCCGAGAATTAATGATCCCGAAACTGTTTATGGCAAGCACTGCAGGCATCTTCAACTTTCTGCACCGCCGGCCCAAGGTTGCTGACCTTGTAAGGCTGAACCTGGCTGACGATCACCAATTCACCCGTGGCGGCTTCAAGATTGCGGGACATTTCCTGAAAACGTGCCTGCTGTTGCCAGACATTGTCCTTCGCGCTGGTGTGATCTTCTTCGCGCACCTGTGGAAAATGTTTCCACGGTTCACGGGACAGCGCATCGAGCTTCATGGCGCCGTCGGCGAATTGCTGACCATCAAACGCAATGCGACCACGCAACATGCCACCCAGGTCTTCGCCGGTCTTGAGCATCTGTTTGAAGATCGCCTTGCGCTGACCCAGCGGCGAATTCGGGTCAACACCGCCGCAAGCGGATAACATCAGGCACGCCAGCAATACAACAGAAAGTCTTTTGAGAGTCATGGTGGCTTCAGGTCACGGGAAACGGCGGCCAGTATCCTCGCGTCATCGACAAAGACCAATAGCCCTATTATCAATACGGGTTGTTTGAGCGCATGGAGCACTCAGGCGACCGGCAAAGGAATTACTCCATGAACAGCCGTTTCAAGGCATGGCGTCACCCCCTCGCGTGGGCTCTTCCAATGGTGGCCGTACTCGCCGGCTGCACCGGCGGCGATAACAACAAACCAAAAACCCACGCACTGGCCACCTATTCCAGTGCCACCTGGGAAGCGCTGCCGACGGTGTCTGATAACGACCTGGTCGCCGGTTTCGGTTCGTGGCGCAGTGCGTGCAACCGACTCAAGGCCGACCCGGTCTGGGGCCCGACCTGTGCGGCTTCCGCCAACGTTCCGCAAACCGCCCCTGACATCCGCAACTTTCTGAAACAGAATCTGGATGTCTATGGCCTGCGCGCCGCCAATGACAACCCCAACGGCTTGATCACCGGCTACTACGAACCGGTCTACCCGGGCAGCCTGACCCAGACCACGACGGCAAACATCCCGGTCTACGGCGTACCCGAGGACATGATCATTGTCTCGCTGGACAGCATCTACCCGGAACTCAAGGGCAAACGCCTGCGCGGCCGGCTTGAAGGTCGAGTGCTCAAGCCTTACGACGATGCAGCAACGATCGGGACAAAAGGGGTCAAGGCGCCGGTGGTTGCCTGGTTGACCGATCCGATGAATCTGCAATTCCTGCAAATCCAGGGTTCGGGGAGAATCCAGCTCGATGACGGTCGCCAACTGCGCATCGCTTACGCCGACCAGAACGGCCATCCGTATCGGCCCATCGGTCGCTGGCTGGTGGAGCAAGGCGAGTTGAAGAAAGAAGACGTGACCATGGGCGCGATCAGCACGTGGGCCAAGGCCAATCCGACGCGCATTCCCGAGCTGCTGGCCAGCAACCCTAGCTATGTGTTTTTTACCCGCAACCCGGACAGCAACGAAGGGCCTCGCGGCTCATTGAATGTGCCGTTGACGGCGGGGTATAGCGCGGCAGTGGACCGCAAAGTGATTCCGCTGGGTAGCCTGTTGTGGCTGTCCACCACCAAACCGGACGGCACCGCACTGGTTCGCCCTGTGGCGGCTCAAGATACCGGCGGCGCGATTGCCGGCGAGGTCCGTGCGGACCTGTTCTGGGGCACAGGTGAAGCGGCCGGACAATTGGCCGGGGACATGAAGCAGCAAGGGCAGATATGGATGCTGTGGCCTAAAGGAGCGGCGTTGCCGCAGGTGCCTCAGGTGGCGGATGCGGTGAAGACCAATCCTTGAATTCTATAGCGACTGACAGATAGCTTTCGCGAGCAAGCCCGCTCCCACACTGGGTCTCGGTTGTACACAAATACTGTATTCACTGAGCTCAAATGTGGGAGCGGGCT
>NZ_JBFULH010000186.1:0-7799 GCF_056400445.1 Pseudomonas sp. P5_B2
CTCGTAGGCTGTCCGCCGTACCAGGTGCCGCCAGCGGACTTGGCTGCGGGGGCTGGTTTCTCGGCAGGCTTGGCGGCGGCAGCTACAACGGCAACCTTGGCTGGCGTTGGAGACGGCTTCGCGGCAGGTGCAGTCGGCGCTGGCTTGGCGGTTGCGACCTGAGTCGGCGCAGGAACAGGCTTGGCGGCCGATGTCGGCGCTGGACCCGGTTGAATGCCCGCTGGCGGCGCGACGGTGGTCACCGTTGGCGGTGTAGCGCTGGAACCCTCGACCGGCACGCCATCATCGCCTTCAGTGATACCACCGGCGGCTTCAGCCAACGGACCGCGCATGACCGGTTGCGAGTTGCCGACCAGCGGCAATGGCATTGGCTGCGAGTTACCGGCGAATTCGACGGAAGGTGCACCGCCGTTCGGCTGGGGTGAACCCTGACCGAGTGGCAGCTGCRCCTGTTCGTTGGCAGGTGCGCCAGCGGTTGGTGCTTTGCTGCGACCCGGAATCAACCAGGCGGCGGCTACCGCGACCACGACAACGGCGGAAATCGCCAATACGTGTTTCTTCGGCATGTTGAACCCCATTTTTGGACGCTTCACCGCAGAGCGGCTGGCAATCATGGCTTCGATCATTGCATCGCGGGCAACCTGGTTGATGTTGCCAGGCCAACCGTCGGAGCTTTCGTGAATATCAGAGATCTGATCCGCGGTGAAAAGTTCGATACCCCGACCGGCGCCTTCGAGCCGCTGGTCCAGATATTCGCGGGTTTCTTCTTCGGTGTAAGGCTGCAGTTCGATGACGTGGAAACGCTCTTCCTCAAGGCTGAGCGCCTCAAGCTGAGCGATCAGCGAGGACTCGCCAAACAGGAACACATGCGGGCGACCTTCAGGTGCACCGGCAGCCAGGGCCATCAGGGCTTCCAGAGCGGACTCGTCGAGCTGCTCGGCGTCATCCACCAGCAAATAGACTTCCTGACCAGTCAACGCCAGTTGCACCACTTGGGCCAGGATTGCGCCGATCTCGGCCTGCTCGACGTTCAGTGATTGAGCGACCTGGCGCAAGATGCCAGCCGAATCGCCAGCACCGCGAGCGGATACCACCACGCTCTGTACCGACTGCTTGTTGGTGCTGGCCACCAAGGCCTGACGCAACAGGGTCTTGCCACTGCCTTGCGGGCCTGTGACCACCAGCAGCAACTGGCTATAGCGCGCCAGGTGATGCAGCTGTCCCAGCACCGGTTTGCGCTGGGCCGGGAAAAATTTGAAGCCAGGCACCCGTGGAGCAAAAGGGTCATGACTCAACTGGTAATGGCCGAGGAAGGCCTCGTCGGCATGCAAACTAGTCATTGGGATCTTATTAACCTTTAAGCTGAGCCAGGGCGCGGTAATCCGCTCCCAGCGTGGCCTGTAAAACCTCTTTCGGATAATCGTCGGTCACCACCGCTTCGCCCATGTGGCGCAGCAGCACCAGGCGCAAACGACCGTCGATCACTTTCTTGTCAATTGCCATGTGTTCAAGGAAATCGGCTTCGGTCATCTCTTCAGGCGGGATGACCGGCAGGCCGGCGCGTTGGAACAGGCGAATACCACGGTCACGCTCTTGTTCACTGATCCAGCCCAGACGTGCGGACATTTCCAAGGCCATCACGGTGCCAGCAGCGACGGCCTCACCATGGAGCCAGACACCATAGCCCATGTGGGTTTCAATGGCGTGGCCGAACGTATGACCGAGATTCAATGTGGCACGAACACCGGTCTCTTTTTCGTCGGCACCGACCACCGCAGCCTTGGCGGCGCAGGAGCGCTCGATGGCGTAGGTCAGGGCGACCTGGTCCAGGGCGCGCAGGCGATCGACGTTTTCTTCAAGCCAGGTCAGGAACGGCTCGTCGCAGATCAGCCCGTACTTGATGACTTCAGCAAGCCCGGCGGACAGTTCGCGGGCCGGCAAGGTATTGAGGGTCGCGGTATCGATCAGCACCACGTTCGGCTGATAGAACGCGCCAACCATGTTCTTGCCCAGCGGATGGTTGATACCGGTCTTGCCGCCAACCGAAGAGTCGACTTGCGACAACAACGTGGTCGGCACCTGGATGAAATCAACGCCGCGCTGGTAGCAGGCGGCCGCAAAACCGGCCATGTCACCAATCACTCCGCCACCCAAGGCGATCACCGTGGTACGGCGATCATGCCGTGCAGTCAGCAGGCCGTCGAAAATCAGTTGCAGGGTTTCCCAGGTCTTGAAGGCTTCGCCATCAGGCAGCACCACGGAAATCACCGAGAACTGCGCCAGGCTGCGGGCCAGACGTTCGAGATAGAGCGGTGCAACGGTCTCGTTGGAGATGATCGCTACTTGCCGTCCGCGAATATGCGGGGCCAGCAGCTCAGGCTGATCCAACAAACCTTCGCCAATGTGAATCGGGTAGCTGCGCTCGCCTAGATCGACCTTGAGTGTCTGCATGTGTCCCCACAATGAAGATGGAATCAGGCGTCCTGCCTTGAATTATCAAATGTCCACGGTGCCTGCTGGTGTAACGCCGTTCGGTAATCATCCGCCACAACCTGGAATGGTCATGACAGGACGCCGAGGATAGCGCATTTCGCACTGCGCATTAACGGGGCGGCAGCTGTTGCAAGCGTTCGAGAATGTCGAGCACTACCATTCGTGGCGGCCGCTCATCGGTTTCAACCACCAGGTCGGCGATTTCCCGATAAAGCGGATCGCGGATCGCCAGCAGATCCCGCAAGGTCTTGGCTGGATCGGCGGTCCGCAACAGGGGTCGATTGCGGTCACGGGCAGTACGACCTACTTGCTGCTCGACGGACGCATGCAAGTAGACCACCCGACCACCGGCATGCAACGCCCGACGATTGGCTTCGCGCATCACCGCGCCGCCACCGGTCGCCAACACCACGCCATCGCAGCCGCACAGCTCGGCGATCATCGCCTCCTCGCGGTCACGAAAGCCCGGCTCGCCTTCTTTATCGAAAATCCACGGGATATTGGCGCCCGTGCGCAATTCAATTTCCTTATCGGAATCTTTGAATGGCAGGCGCAGCTCTTTGGCCAGCAACCGGCCGATGGTGCTTTTACCAGCGCCCATCGGTCCAACAAGAATCAAATTTCGCACAGAATCAATGACTCACAGCAATCGCCTGATTGTTCATGATACGCGGAGTGAGAAACACCAGCAGCTCGGATTTTTTCTCCGAAACCACGTCACGCCGGAAAAGGCGGCCAAGATACGGCACATCGCCGAGAAATGGCACCTTATCTACAACCTTGCTCTGAGTATTTGAGAAAACTCCGCCAATGACGATGGTCTCGCCGTCATTGACCAGGACTTTGGCATTGACCTCGTTTTTCTTGATCGGCGGCACATCCTGCACCTTGTTCAAGTAGTCAGGCTCGTCCTTGGTGACTTTGACCTCCATGATGATCCGGTTGTCCGGGGTGATCTGCGGCGTCACTTCMAGCGACAGCGATGCCTCTTTGAAAGACACCGAAGTCGCGCCACTGGAGCTGGCTTCCTGGTAAGGAATCTCCGTGCCCTTGAGGATTTTCGCGGTTTCCTTATCGGACGTGACCACCTTGGGCTGCGAGACGATTTCACCATTGCCGGTTTTCTCCATCGCCGTCAGCTCCAGGTCCAGCAACACATTGTCGGTGATAAAGGCGATGCCGATGCCCGACGTGCTGCCCGCTGCCCCCAGGTCGACAAACGGCGAATTGGTGTCGCCAGCACCCGGTGTACCAATGGTCGTCGAGCCCTTGCTGACTCCGGACGTGTTCCAGTTGCCCTTGTTCTGCACTGAACCACCCCAGCGCACGCCGAGGCTTTTGTCGTAGTCGACGTTGGCCTCGACGATTCGCGCTTCGATCATCACCTGGCGCACCGGAATGTCCAGTTGCGTGACAATGCGGCGAAGTTCATCGAGGTGTTCCTGGGTCTGGTAGGCAATGATGTTGTTGGTCCGCTCATCCACCGTGATCGACCCACGCTCGTCGGATTTCGCCTCGGCGCTGGTCACCGACTGAAACAGCTTGGCGATGTCGGCAGCCTTGGCATAGTTGACCTGCAAGAGCTCTCGTCGCAACGGCGCGAGTTTAGCGATCTGCTTTTGCGATTCCAGTTCCTGACGCTCCCGGGCAGCGATTTCATCGGCCGGCGCCACCAACAGAACGTTGCCGATCTTGCGCTTGTCCAGCCCTTTGGTTTTCAGTACCAGGTCCAGCGCCTGATCCCACGGCACGTTTTGCAATCGCAAGGTGATGCCGCCCTGCACGGTGTCGCTGGCCACCAGATTGAGGTTGGTGAAATCGGCGATCAGTTGCAGTACCGAACGGACATCAATGTCCTGAAAGTTCAGCGAGAGTTTTTCGCCGGTGTAGGCGAAGCGCTCTGAATTGCGCTTTTGCAGATCGTCGGGGGTCATCGGCCGGATGCTGACGGTCAGCTTGTTATCTGTCTGATAGGTCGAATAGTCGAAGGTGCCACCGGGCTCGATACTGATCGTGGCCCGGTCGCCCTTGGCACTGGCGTTGACGTATTGCACCGGAGTGGCGAAGTCCTTGACGTCCAGTCGCACGCGCAACTTTTCGGGTAATTGGGTCCTGGCGAATCCAAGGATGATTTTGCCTTCATGTTCCTGGATGTCCGGGACAATGGATGGATCCGACATGTCGATGACCACATTGCCTTCACCCTGTGTGCCGCGCTGGAAGTCGACGCCGCGAATGGCCTTGCTCACAACAGGGTAGATTTTTGCCGGGACCGGGGTTGTCGTCCCGGCATGAGACTCGCTCGCCGCCGGTTGCAATGCCTTACCACTGCCACCCTGCCCGATCACTACCAACAAATTGTTGCCTTCGACCTTCGCGCTATACGGAGTCAACTGCGTCAGGTTAATGATGAGCCGCGTACGCTCCTTGGCTTCCACCACCGTTGCGCTGCGGGCGTTGCCGCCGCCCAGGTCGCGATGTTTGCTCGCCAACTGACTGACCACACCGGGGAGGTCCAGCGCAATCCGCGCCGGCTGTTCGGTCGTGTAACCGTTGGGCGCAGGGGGCGGCCCATCGAAAGACAACTTCAACTCGATGCGATCACCTGGCAGCGCGGCAACATCCAGCGCTTTGAGGTTGGTCGCCAGCACCATCGGAGACATCATCGCTATCCATAGCGAAATACCGAGGGTTGAGAAAGTCCTGTTCATTATTCGAGTTCCACTATGAGTGCTCTTTCAAAGGAAGGGTCCGTGGTCGCTCCAGCCAGGCTCCTTCGCCGTCGGGTACGATTTCGACCACATCGACCTGTGAGCCGCTGATGGCGACGATCCGTCCATCGTTGCGCCCCAGGTAATCGCCGACTTTCAGCCGATGCACACCGCCCGCTCCGCGCAACAGCGCAAACGAGCCAGTGGCATTGGAGATCGTGCCGACCATTTCAAACTGCTCGATGTTGAACCCTTCGAGGTATTGCTTGATTCGATTGAGGTCGGGGTAGACGTTGTGCGAACCGCGCTTCTGCCCGGTCAGGTCCACTCTGACCTGTCGGGAAAACGGACTGCGCAGGTTGGCGGCGATGTAGGTGAACGTTGGGTAAGACCGAAACGTCGGCGTTGGTTCAATTTTGCCCGGGGCACGCAGTCGCATTTCGTTCATGTAGGCATCCAGGTCGCCGACATCGTTGCCATTGCCACACGCGGTCAGGCTGGCGAACAACAACACCATCGATAAACAACGGACCGGGCTCATTCCTGCACCCCGGTGTCGTTGTAGCGGTAGGTCCTGGCGAGGATGCTCATGCGCAATTTCGGACCACCTTCAGGATTAGCCGGAACAAGGTCGAAATCATGCAACGTCACGATCCGGGGYAGCCCGGCAACGCCGCTGACGAAGGTCGCCAGGTCGTGGTAGGCGCCGGTTACCGTGATCTGGATCGGCAGTTCGATATAGAACGGCTGGGTGACTTCCGGCAGCAGTTTGATCTCCTCGAACTCCAGCCCGCTGCCGAGGCCCGTGCGGGTAATGTCTTCCAGCAGACCGGGGACCTCGGTATCACTGGGCAATTGCCGCAACAGCAGGCCAAAGGAGACCTCCATCTCTTTCATTTGCTGGGTGTACGGCTCCAGATTCGCCGCCATGCGGGCTTTGGTCGCGAACTGCTCCTTGAGGGTCGACTCTTCCTGGCGCTTGAGATCCAACTGATTTTCCAGGTCACTGAGGTAAAGGGTGTACCCGAGCGCCAACACCAGCACCATCAATAGAACGCCCGCCATCGCCTTGATCGCTGGCGGCCAGGAACCCATGTTGCTGGTGTCCAGATCGCTGATATCGACATTGCGCAGCCCTTCTAACCATCGGGACGGGCTCATTGCTCATCCCTCACGGCAGCGGGCTGCGTCAGACGAACGGTCAGCTGAAAGACATTGGCCTGATCCAGCTGACCGGCAGTCGTGGCTTTGACCTTCGTAAGACTCGGGGCGTCGAACCAATCGGAGGCATCCAGGTTGCGCATCAGGTCCGACACACGATTATTGGACTCCGCAGCGCCATTGATGGACAGGGTTTTGCCGAGCATTTTCACTTCAGTGAAATACACCCCGTCCGGCAACGTACGCGCCAATTGATCGAAGATCCGGCCACTGATCGGTCGGTTTCCTTGCAATTCCTGGATGATGCGCATGCGTTCGACCAACTGCTGGCGACGGGCCTTCAGATCACTGATCTGTGCGATGCGCTCGTCGACCACTGCAATTTGTTTAGCGATGTAATCGTTACGGGCAAGCTGCCGATCGATGGCGCCGCCAATGAGCTGATCCGCGACCAGTACCGCCCCCACAGAACACAGCAGCACGCCGACCAACACCACGAGAAAGCGCTTGCGGCGTTCTTCTCGCCGCTCCTCGCGCCAAGGTAAAAGATTGATCCGTGCCATCAGTCGAAACTCCGGAGGGCGAGCCCGCACGCGATCATCAGCGCCGGCGCATCGCTGGCCAGGGCGTCGGCGTTGACCTTGCTGCTCAAGGCCATGCTGGAGAACGGGTTGGCCACCTGCGTCGGCATACCCAGGCGCTGCTCGATCAACCGGTCAAGCCCCGACACCGAAGCCGTGCCGCCGGCCAACAGAAGGTGATCGACCGTGTTGTACTGGCCTGCGGCAAAAAAGAACTGCAACGAGCGTGAAACCTGCTGCACCAACGCCTCGCAAAAGGGTTGCAAGACTTCGCCGACGTAGTCCTCCGGCAAACCGCCCTGTTTCTTCGCGAGCTCCGCCTGTTCGACTGTCAGGCCATAACGTCGCTGTATGTCCTCGGTCAGTTGCCGACCGCCGAACAATTGCTCGCGGGTGTAGATGATCTTTCCGTTGTGCAGCACGCTGAGGGTGGTCATGGTCGCGCCGATGTCCACCACCGCGACCGTCAGTCGTTCCTGAGAGGCGGCCTGCTGCGTCGAGAGCAACCCGAAGGACCGTTCCAGTGCATAGGCCTCTACATCAACCACGCGCGCGGTCAGGCCGGCCAGGGCCAGAGCTGCCTCACGGACCTCGACGTTTTCTTTGCGACAGGCGGCCAGCAGTACCGTCACCCGCTCGGGGTTGCGCGCGGACACGCCCTGCACTTCGAAGTCGATGGCGACTTCATCCAATGGATAGGGGATGTACTGATCGGCCTCGATATTGAGCTGGTTTTCCATCTCGTCGTCGGAAAGATCACCGTCCATCTCAATGATCTTGGTGATCACCGCTGAACCGGCCACAGCCACCGCCACGTTCTTGAGGCTGGTTCTGGCCTTGAGCAGTACACGAG
>NZ_JBFULH010000187.1:0-7778 GCF_056400445.1 Pseudomonas sp. P5_B2
GGTGTAGGTGTTGCGGTCATAACCGATGACCACGCCTGGCTCCATGGCCACCACGTTGTTGCCGTCGTCCCATTGTTCGCGTTCGGCGGCGAAGCTGTTGCCGCCGGTTTCCACCACCCGCAATTCTTTCAAGTTGAGGGCTTTGGCCACCGTGTCGAGGAAGGTGGTTTCTTCGCGTCGGATGTCGATGCCGCCCGGTTTTTTCTCGTCCGGACGCAGGGTGAAGGCGACAATCTGGTTGACGACTTCAGGGAAAACGGTGACCAGATCGCGGTCACAGAAGCTGAAAACAGTGTCCAGGTGCATCGCAGCGCGGGACTTCGGCAGGCCGGCGACGATGACTTTTTCGACCGCTTTGTTTTTGAACAGGTTGAGTGCCAGCAGGCCAATGGCCTGACGGGACGTACGTTCGCCCATGCCGATCAGCACCACGCCGTTGCCGATTGGCATCACGTCGCCACCTTCGAGGGTGGAGCTGCCGTGTTCCTGATCCGGGTCGCCGTACCAGATCTCGAATTCGGCGTTGGTGAATTGCGGATGGAATTTGTAAATGGCGGTGGTCAGCAGGGTTTCCTGACGGCGCGCGGGCCAGTACATCGGGTTCAGGGTCACGCCACCGTAGATCCAGCACGTGGTGTCGCGGGTGAACTGGGTGTTTGGCAGTGGCGGCAGAATGAAGCTGGAGTGGCCGAGGAAGTCGCGGAACATCTCGATGGTTTTGCCACCGAAACTGTCCGGCAGGTCATCGGCGGAGACACCGCCGATCAGGAATTCGGCGATTTGGCGCGGCTCCAGGCTACGCAACCACGAACTGGTTTCATTGATCAGGCCCAGGCCCACCGAGTTAGGGGTGATCTTGCGTTCCAGAATCCAGTCCAGCGCTGCCGGGATCGCGACGATGTCGGTCAACAGGTTGTGCATTTCCAGCACGTCGATGTTGCGTTCGCGCATCTTGTTGACGAAGTCGAAGTGGTCACGCTTGGCTTGGGCGACCCACAACACATCATCAAAAAGCAGTTCGTCACAGTTGTTCGGGGTCAGCCGCTGGTGGGCCAGGCCGGGGGAGCAAACCATGACTTTGCGCAGTTTGCCGGCTTCGGAATGTACGCCGTACTTAACTTTTTCCGTGGTCATTACAGTGATCCTCCAGATGACAAATTATTCGGGTGTTACAGGGTCAGGAAGCCGTCATACAGTCCATAGGCCGCCACCACGGCGCCCAATATCACTGCTACAAAAATCAGCTTCTCGATGTTGGTGAAAACAGGTTTGCCGAGTTCTCGCTTGGCCTTGGCGAACAGGATCACGCCAGGCGCATAGAGCAGGGCGGACAGCAGCAGGTATTTGGTGCCCCCCGCGTAGACCAGCCAGACCGCGTAGATCACCGCGATGGCGCCGATGAGCAGGTCCTTGGTGCGATCGCCGCCATCGTTTTCGTAAGTCTCACCGCGCACCGCCAGCAGCAGCGCATACGCCGCCGACCACAGGTAGGGCACCAGGATCATCGAGGTGGCGAGGTAGATCAGCGACAGGTAAGTACTGGCCGAAAACAGGGTGATGATCAGAAACAGCTGCACCATCGCGTTGGTCAGCCACAGTGCGTTGACCGGCACATGGTTGACGTTTTCCTTGCGCAGGAACTCCGGCATGGTGTGGTCCTTGGCGGCGGCGAACATGATCTCCGCACACAGCAGCACCCACGACAGCAACGCTCCCAGCAGCGAGATGATCAAGCCGACGCTGATCAGCACCGCGCCCCAATGACCGACCACATGCTCCAGCACTGCCGCCATCGACGGGTTCTGCAACTTGGCCAGTTCCGGTTGGGTCATGATGCCCAGGGACAGCACGTTCACCAGCACCAGGAACAGCAGCACGGYGACGAAACCGATGACGGTGGCTTTACCCACGTCGCTGCGTTTTTCGGCGCGGGCCGAGAAGATGCTCGCACCCTCGATGCCGATGAACACCCAGACGGTGACCAGCATCATTTTGCGCACCTGGTTCATCACGCTGCCCAGGTCCGGGTTTTTCAAGCCCCAGATGTCAGCGGTGAAGATGTCCAGTTTGAAGGCGAAGATCGCGATCAACACGAACAGCACCAGTGGCACAATCTTGGCGACGGTGGTCACCATGTTGATGAACGCCGCTTCCTTGATCCCACGCAACACGAGGAAATGCACACCCCAGAGCAGTGCCGATGCACCGATGATGGCTGCGACCGTATTGCCCTCACCAAAAATGGGGAAGAAGTAGCCGAGGGTGCTGAACAAGAGCACGAAGTAGCCGACGTTGCCCAGCCAGGCACTGATCCAGTACCCCCAGGCGGAAGAGAAACCCATGTAGTCGCCGAATCCGGCCTTGGCGTAGGCATAAACCCCGCCGTCCAGATCAGGCTTGCGGTTGGCGAGGGTCTGGAAGACGAACGCCAGGGTCAGCATGCCGACGGCAGTGATGGCCCAACCGATCAGTACAGCGCCAACATCGGCACTGGCGGCCATGTTTTGTGGCAACGAGAAGATCCCGCCGCCAATCATTGATCCGACTACTAACGCAACCAATGCGCCAAGTTTCAGTTTTCCGGGGGATTCAGACATCGCATGACTCCAGTGCAGGAGAAGAGAGACAACAGAGTAGTTCTGCCAACTGTTCGAACATCTGACTTAGATCATTGGATGGGCACATTCCATTGTTTATTAAAGGGTTACAAATCTTTTCCGTCCATGGGGGTACTGCCGGGAAAGCCCTATCCAGAGGCCTCGGTCAGAACAAACAGGAATAAAGAGCCCCCTGCTTCGATTTTTAAGCTAGTTGGTTTTTTCGTTTCCGCAAATATTTGGCGCCGGTTTCATGAACGGAGTGAATTTGACAGGAATACCCCCGTAAAAAATGCTCTTTATCATGACGCTCATAGAATGATCAGTTATAAATAGCAAGGCTTGGCATGGCGTCATCTAATAAACGTTATTACGCTGTACCTATTAGTTAAAACCAAGCATGTGACGGTTTTATAACAAGGGTCACCCCGGCCGCATCAGGAAACAGTGGAGACGCAGGAATGTCACAACCGACTCAAAAGCTACGCCTGAGCGCGCTGATCGCCCTGGTGGTGGGATCGATGATTGGTGGCGGGATTTTCTCGTTGCCGCAGAACATGGCGGCACGGGCCGATGCGGGGGCGGTATTGATCGGCTGGGCCATCACCGCCGTGGGGATGCTGACGCTGGCATTCGTCTTCCAGACCCTGGCCAATCGCAAACCCGAACTCGATTCCGGGGTGTACGCCTACGCCAAGGCAGGCTTCGGTGACTACATGGGTTTCTCATCAGCCTGGGGCTACTGGATCAGCGCCTGGCTGGGYAACGTCGGTTATTTCGTGTTGCTGTTCAGCACCCTCGGTTACTTCTTTCCGGTTTTTGGCCAGGGCAACACGCCCATTGCGATCGGCTGCGCCTCGGTATTGTTGTGGGCCGTGCATTTTCTGGTGATGCGCGGGATCAAGGAGGCGGCGTTCATCAACCAGGTGACCACCGTGGCGAAGATCGTGCCGCTGATCATGTTCATCGTCATCGCCGCCGTCGCTTTCAAGGCCGACATTTTTACCCGGGATATCTGGGGGCACAGCAACCCGGAATTCGGCGGGGTGATGGATCAGGTGCGCAACATGATGCTGGTGACGGTGTTCGTGTTTATCGGCATTGAAGGCGCCAGCGTGTATTCGGCACGAGCGGAGAAGCGTTCGGACGTGGGCCGGGCGACGGTCATCGGTTTCATCGGGGTGCTGGCGCTGTTAGTGCTGGTCAACGTGCTGTCACTGGGGATCATGAGCCAGCCGGAACTGGCCAACTTGCAGAACCCTTCGCTGGCGGCGGTGCTCGAACATATTGTCGGGCCCTGGGGCGCGTTGCTGATCAGCGTTGGCCTGGCGATTTCGCTGCTGGGTGCGTTGCTGTCTTGGGCGCTGCTGTGTGCCGAGATTCTGTTCGCCACGGCCAAAGACAAGACCATGCCCGCCTTCCTGAAAAAGGAAAACGCCAACCATGTGCCGGTGAACGCGCTGTGGCTGACCAACGTGATGATCCAGATCTTTCTGCTGATCACGCTGTTTTCCGCCGGCACTTACACCAGCCTGATCTACCTCGCGTCGTCGATGATTCTGGTGCCGTACCTGTGGTCGGCGGCGTATGCGGTGTTGTTGAGCGGGCGCGGCGAAACCTATGAGAATGCCAGTGCCGAGCGCACTAAGGACCTGATGGTCGGCGGTATCGCGCTGGGGTATGCGGTGTGGTTGCTGTATGCCGGCGGGGTCAAATATCTGCTGCTGTCGGCATTGCTGTATGCGCCGGGGGTGATTCTGTTTGCCAAGGCCAAGCGTGAGCAGGGCGAGCCATTGTTCACGACTATAGAGAAGGGCATTTTTATCGTTGTGCTGGTGGGTGCTGGGGTTGCCGCGTACGGGTTGTACACGGGTTTGTTGTCGTTGTGAGAGTGTTGCTTGCGTATCAACCGCCCTATGACTGGTCGGCGATGTTGCAGTTTTTATCGGCGCGGGCGGTGGCCGGTCTGGAAGTCGTGGCCGATGGGGTGTATTCGCGCAGCATCGGGCTGAACGGTGTTCACGGCACGGTTTCGATAGGGTCGACGGAGAGTGATGCGCTTGAGCTGGCGCTGGATTTTCCGGATGTGTCGGCGGTGCCTGAGATCGTAGGGCGACTGCGGCGGATGTTTGATCTGGATGCGGAGCTGCCGTCGATCCACCGACCGTTGGCGTCGGACCCCTTGATGAAACGCTTGATTGCCCAGCGTCCGGGATTACGAGTGCCGGGGGCATGGGATGGGCTGGAACTGGCGATTCGCGCCGTGCTGGGGCAGCAGATTACCGTGGGTGCAGCGATCCGGTTGGCGAGCAAACTGGTGGCGCAGTATGGCGCGCCGTTGCAGTCGCCGCTGGCGGGGTTAACCCATGTGTTTCCTGAGGCGGCGGTGTTGACGCAGGCGGATCTGGCAGCGTTGGGCATGCCGAAAAGCCGGAGGCGAACCTTGTCTGGCGTGGCGCAGGCATTGCTGGATGATCCGCTGTTGTTTGAGCCCGGTCGGGAGGACGGTATGGCGCGGTTGTTGGCGTTGCACGGGATTGGTGACTGGACGGCGCAGTACATTGCCTTGCGTCAGTTACGCGAGCCGGATGCGTTTCCGTCAGGCGATGTGGGGTTGATCAACGCGCTGGCCGCGCTTGAAGGTGGGCCGGTGACGGCGCGTGAGTTGCTGCTGCGAGCCGAGGCGTGGCGACCTCATCGAGGGTATGCGGCGCAGTTGCTTTGGACGTCGCTGAGCCGGTCGGATTGAGTTGTCTGTTCGGGCCTCATCGCCAGCAGGCTGGCTCACACATGTTGTGCACGACGCAGATGCAGTGTGAGGGGTAACTGTCTTAATGAATTGGTTTTGAAGGCTGGCTTCCACAGGTGTTGTGAGCGACGCATACCCACTGTGGGAGCCAGCCTGCTGGCGATTAGGCCAGTACTGTCACCACCACTGCGCGCGATGGGAACCCAATTCAGTAGCCGGAAGTACCCACTGTAACGGCGTGCCGGTGATTTTCAGCGGCACATGAAGCCGATGTGCCGGTCCCCAGGGTGTCTGTTCAACCACCAGCCCCTGATCGTTTTCATCCTCCGCCCGTAACGCCTCGGCTGTTCCAGGGCCCTTTGCAATCAACAACTTCGCCGTACGCGCCAGCGACAACCGCGCCGAGCCGCCACGACCCAATAACCTGATCGCCGCAGCCGCCATCAAATACCCGGTGGCGTGATCGAGTGCTTGCACCGGCAAAGGTGTCGGTTTGTCCGCGTTCTTCCACTGCATCCCGGCGTCGGCAATCCCGCTGCTCATCTGTACCAGGCTGTCGAAACCACGGCGGTTCTGCCATGGGCCACTCCAGCCATAAGCGTTGAGGCTGACATCGATCAGGCTTGGCGCCAGTGTCCGGCGCTCGGCAACGCCGTAGCCCAAGCGCTCCAGTGCATCGGCACGGTAGCCGTGCAGAAGGATGTCGGCCTCCTTGAGCAGCGTTTCGAACACCGCGCGATCCCCCTTGTTGTGCAGGTCCAGGCGTGCGCAGCGTTTGCCCAGGGTGACTTCCGGCACCACGCCAGGTTCGTTCCAGGTCGGTGGGTCGATGCGCAACACCTCTGCACCGAGGCCGGCGAGAAAACGGCTGGCGACCGGACCGGCCAGTACTCGGGTCAAATCCAGCACCTTGAGCCCGGTCAGCGGCCGGGCTACGTTGCCTTGCCACGGTTTCGCGTGTTGCCCACTGTCGCCGCTGAACTGAATCAACGGCTCGGCGTTCACGGCCAACCCTTGGGGGTGCTGTTGCCATTGCGTCCACGTGCGCATCTCGGCGGCGCATCCGCCGGCGTCGATCACGGCCTGTTCCAGATCGCTTGCGGCCCATTTCGCCACCTTGCTCGCCATCGCCGCGCGGTCGGTACAGCTGCCGAGCACGCTTTCAGCCGCAGCGCGGTGATGGGGTGCGTTGGTGTGCAGACGAACCCAGCCGTCATGGGTCGCGTAGTCACCGGCCACCGGATCCCACAGGGGAGGGACGCTCCAGCCTGTGGGGCGGATCGAGGTGGCGAACCAGAAAGAGGCGAGTCTGCGGTCGACTTCAACGCCGGGCAAGCGACCGGTGTGCTGCAGCAATAACTCACTGACAGCTTGTCCGGTAGCCGCAATGCTGGCGCAGGCAAGGTCAGTGACGGCAAACGCCGAGGGCAGGGCGCCGCTCGACGTGAAGGGAATATCGGTGTGAGGCAAGCCGAGCGCGGCTTGAATGGACGTGAGTAAATCAGTCATCGAAGGCCCTCCGGAACGAGAGCCCGATCATAGTTCAAATCAAGTGACACGCCAGATGAAACCTGTGGGAGTGAGCCTGCTCGCGATRGCGGTGTATCAGCAAACATCACCGTCGACTGACACACCGCCATCGCGARCAGGCTCACTCCTACAGGGAATCTCCACAATGCATCTCGAATTACTCGGCATTACACAGTGCCAGGCAGTTATCGAGCATGCGGTTGGAGAAGCCCCATTCGTTGTCATACCAGGCCAGCACCTTGAGCAGCTTGCCGCTGGACTTGGTGTGGTTGGCATCGAAAATCGACGACAGCGGATTGTGATTGAAGTCGCTGGAAACCAGCGGCAGGGTGTTGTAACCGAGAATTTTCGAGTGCTGGCTGGCTTCTTTAAGCAGCGCATTCACTTCATCGGCGGACGCTTCGCGCTTGAGTTGCACGGTCAGATCCACCAGCGACACATTGATCACGGGGACGCGCACTGCCATGCCCGTCAGTTTGCCCGCCAGTTCCGGTAGCACAAGTCCGACGGCTTCAGCCGCACCGGTCTTGCTCGGGATCATGTTCTGGGTGGCGGATCGGGCGCGGTACGGGTCGGTGTGATAGACGTCGGTGAGGTTTTGGTCGTTGGTGTAGGCGTGGATCGTGGTCATCAGACCGCTCTCGATCCCCAGTTCGCGGTGCAGCACCTGCGCGATCGGCGCCAGGCAGTTGGTGGTGCACGACGCGTTGGAAATGATTTGGTGGTGCTGGCGCAAAATGTCGTGGTTAACCCCATAAACCACAGTGGCGTCGGCGCCTTGGGCCGGGGCCGAAATGATCACTTTGCGTGCGCCGGCCGTAATATGCGCGGCGGCTTTGGTGCGGTCGGTGAACAGACCGGTGCATTCGAATACCACATCAATTTTTTCCGCAGCCCAAGGC